>JAJQCH010000147.1 GCA_021202795.1 Oscillospiraceae bacterium | reverse complement strand
ATCACTATGGATTTTCTTTTTCAAGTGTCCATCTTCATTATGCAATCAACCTTTAAAATTAAATATGGAAATTTCTGAGAAAGGGGCTTGACGGGGATGCTGCACAGCGCCAACCTTTTTACGGCACGGTATCATTGCGCCCTGGAGCAAGTCCGCTTTTTTTGCGTAACAGAGCGTCTTCCAGCGCGGAAAACCGCGTGAGGAGGCGCTTTTTTGCGTGGGGAAAAACCTATATAGGAGGGGTTTAAAAATGAAACAGCGGAAAATTATAACCTGGATTCTCGTCCTGACCGTATGCCTGGCCCTGTTCTCTGCGGCTGCCTTTGCAGACGAGACGGAGACTGGCTGGTCGCTGGACGAGAACGGTGTGCTGACTATTTCCAGCGATGACGGAATGAGCAACTGGGTGAATGTCAGACTACAAGATAGTAAAGCTTCCCAGGTGACATCGGTGGTGATAGAGAGCGGGGTTACAGCCATTGCGGCGTATGCCTTCGACAGTTGCATCAATCTGACCGAAATCACGATTCCCGATAGCGTCACCTCCATTGGGGATTATGCCTTTTGCTGGTGTTCCAGCCTGACCGCCATCACGATTCCGGCCAGCGTCACCTCCATCGGGGCCAATGCCTTTGCGCAGTGCGCTGCGCTGACCACTGTAACCTTCGGTGACAACAGCAAGCTGGAAACCATAGGGGAAAAGGCCTTTGATGCTTGCACCAGCCTGACCACCATAGCGATTCCCGATAGCGTCACCACTATTGGAGACTATGCCTTTCTGGGTTGCACCAGCCTGTCGACGGTGGAAGTGAGCTGCGTTGCTTACAAAACAATTCAAATTGGCTCCAATGCGTTTGAAGATGCGGCTACGTCCACTGTGACGATCACCCACACCTACGATGCTGACCATCCCCTCTGGAGCTGGTCGGAGGACTACAGCTCTGCCACCGTCTCCTTCACCTGCGCTGACTGCGGCGACGTCCACACGGAAAATGCCACAGTGACGTCCGAGGTCTCAACTGCCGCCACGGAAACGGAAGCGGGTGTGACGGTCTATACCGCAGTTGCTAAATTTAACGGTTTGGTATATGCGGACATACGAGCGGTGACGAATATTCCCGCCACGGGCCACAGCTATGGCGACCCGGTCTTTACCTGGGCGGAGGATTACGGCTCCGCTACCGCCTCCTTCACCTGCGCCAACTGCGACGATACCGTGACGGAGACCTGCGAGGTGACGAGCGAGACCACCGCCGCCACCTGCACTACGACAGGGGAAACGGTTTACACAGCCAGCGTCACCTTTGAGAGCGTGACCTACACCGAGGAGCAGACGGTTGTCATCCCCGCCACGGGCGACACGTCAACTGACACGACCACCCCCACGCCAAGCCCCACCGCTGCGGCCACGGACACCCCGGAACCCACGGCCAGCGCTGAACCCACCGCAACGGCTGCGGCTGCGGCCACGGCCAGCCCTGTCAACACGTCTCCGTCCACCGGGGACGAGGCAAATCCGTTGCTTTGGGCGCTGCTGGCGATCGTATGCGCCGCTGGTTTGGGCGTGGCGACGACCCTGTCCCGGAAGGGGAGGAAATCCCGTTAAGCGCTAAGTCCAGGAAGAAACAGGGGGCGGTTTTCCCGCCGCCTCCCGTTTTTTGAAAAAAATTTCCCAGGAATGAAAAAATTCTATTGACAAGCGGGAAAACCTGTTTTATAATGGCAAAGCCGCTTGAAAAGCCGGTGGCTCCGTGGGAGCATAGCTCAGCTGGTTAGAGCACCTGCCTTACAAGCAGGGGGCCACAGGTTCGAGTCCTGTTGTTCCCACCACAAGGCCGAGTAGTTCAGTCGGTTAGAACGCCGGCCTGTCACGCCGGAGGTCGAGGGTTCAAGTCCCTTCTCGGTCGCCATTTGCGGGCATAGCTCATTTGGCAGAGCGCCACCTTGCCAAGGTGGAGGTAGCGAGTTCGAATCTCGTTGCCCGCTCCAATATTTTCCCAAGTGTGCCTGGGTAGCTCAGTTGGTAGAGCAGCGGACTGAAAATCCGCGTGTCGTTGGTTCGATTCCGACCCCAGGCACCATATTTTTTATGGCGCCATAGCCAAGTGGTAAGGCAGCGGACTGCAAATCCGCGATTCTCCGGTTCAAATCCGGATGGCGCCTCCATTTTAATATTTCGGGGGAGACTATCTTCCCTTTGCGGGCATAGCTCATTTGGCAGAGCGCCACCTTGCCAAGGTGGAGGTAGCGAGTTCGAATCTCGTTGCCCGCTCCAAACCGCCGGAACACTTGTTTCGGCGGTATTTGCGTGCGCTGGCACATAAGAAAAGCCGGATTCAAGAGAAGAATTATTTATATTTCATATTAGTGATTGCGCAGACTGGAAAGATGTGTTAATATATATTTTGGCGGCGGATCTGGCCGCCCAATATGGGAAACAACATTTTTTATATAGGAGCGATGAGACAATGAAACCTGTGGAAAGTTCCGATAAGCTGAAAATCGTTCACAGCGATATACGCGGCCCTGTGTTTGAGAAGGCCCAGGAGATGAGCCGTCAGGGAATAGAGGTCTTAAAGCTGAATACCGGCAACCCCGCCACCTTCGGCTTCACCATGCCCCCCAGCGTGAAAAACGCCCTGCTTGCCAACGCGGACAAGGCCGTGGCCTACTGCGATGCCAAGGGTATGCCGGAGGCCCGTCAGGCGCTGGCGAAATATCACACCAGCCGTGGTCTCCAGGATATTACCCCGGACGACATCTATATCGGCAACGGCGTCAGCGAGCTGGCCCCCATGATTTGCAACAGTATTCTGAGCGCCGGGGATGAGCTGCTTATGCCAGCCCCCAGCTACAGCCTGTGGTCAAACGCCGCCTATCTCGCCGGAGCGAAGCCCGTGTTCTATACCTGCGACGAGGCGTCCGACTGGTATCCCGACGTGGCGGATATGGAGAAAAAGGTAACGGCCCGCACCAAGGCCGTCCTGCTCATAAATCCCAATAACCCCACCGGCCAGGTATACGCCCCGGAGCTGGTGGAACAGGTCTGCGAATTTGCCCGGCGGCATGACCTGCTGGTCATCTCCGACGAAATATACGACCGCCTTATCATCGACGACGTGCCTTACCGCTCCACGGCGGCCATCGCCCCGGATCTGCCGGTGGTCACGCTCAACGGCCTTTCCAAGTCCCACATCATCTGCGGCTTCCGCTGCGGCTGGGCGGTGGTTTCCGGCCCCCGCGACCTGACGGCGACGCTGAAGGAGTGCCTTGGAAAGCTCTGCGCCATGCGCCTTTGCGGCAACGCCCTGACCCAGCTTGTCATCCCGGCAGCTATGGACGACCCGGAGAGTACCAGGGCCATGCTGGTTCCCGGCGGGCGCATTTATGAACAGCGGGAGGCGGCCTGCAAGGCCCTGGACGAGCTGGCGGATCGGGGCCTGGTATCCTATCGGCGGCCCCATGCGGCCTTTTATGTGTTCCCGAAAATACTGGGCGGCAGGGTGAAAAACGACAAGCAGTTCGCCTTCGACGTGCTGGATGCCAAGCACATCCTCATCGTGGCCGGCAGCGGCTTCGACTGGCCAGAACCAGACCACTTCCGCCTGGTGCTTCTCCCGGCGGCGGAGAAAATCTACCGGGCCGTGCTGGACATCGGCGACTTTTTGGAGACCTACCAGCAGTAATAGAAAATCTGCATTTGCGAGTTCCAAGGATTTGGGAGCGTGGCGGACAGTTCTCCCAGCGCTCCCAATTTCATGAAGGGCTCTGATAAAAATATCACTTGCGCGAGATAATAGTGTCAATCACACGAATTTTTTGGAGGTAGAATTATGGACAAAGCAAAGGTATATTTTACGGAAAAAATCGACCCGGCCAGCCTGATTGCCATTTATAAGGCCCTGGGCCGGAATCTCCACGGCAAGGTGGCGGTGAAAATATCCACCGGCGAGCCGGGAGGCCACAATTTTCTCCAACCCGCCCTCATCGGCGACCTGACCCATCTGGTGACGGGTACCATCGTGGAGTGCTGCACAGCCTACGAGGGCAAGCGCATGAGAGTGGAGGATCACTGGCAGACCGTGAAGGATCACGGCTTTTCCGCTATGGCTCCCTGCGATATTATGGACGAGCTGGGGGAGGTGGAGCTGCCGGTGAAGGATGGCTTCCATCTGAAGACCAACATTGTGGGCAGCCACTTTACCAGCTATGATTCCATGCTGATTCTCTCCCACTTTAAGGGACATATGATGGGGGGCTTTGGCGGCGCGCTGAAGAACATGAGCATCGGCATCGCCTCCTCCCGCGGCAAGGCCAATATCCACACCGCCGGCGTTACTGCGGATTATACAAAGCTGTGGGACGCCGCAGCGGAACAGGACGATTTTCTGGAATCCATGGCGGACGCCTGCAAGAGCGTCATCGACTATATGGGCAAGGACAACATTCTCTATATCAGCGTGGCGAACAATCTGTCCATCGACTGCGACTGTGACTCCAATCCCCACCCGCCGGAGATGGCGGACATCGGCATTTTCGCCTCCATCGACCCGGTGGCCCTGGATCAGGCCTGCTATGACGCGGTGATAAACTCCCCCGACCCTGGGAAGAAATCCCTCATCGAGCGGATGGATTCCCGCCATGCCATCCATACCGTAGAGGCCGCCGCTCAGCTCGGCCTGGGCGTTCGGGAGTATGAAATCATTTCCATCGACTAAGGAGACAAGCCCCATGAATGAAAAACGAAAAACAAGCGTCAGAAACACCTCCCTGGGCGCTATGTTCCTGGCCCTGGGCCTGGTGCTGCCCTTCCTGACCGGGCAGATCCCCCAAATCGGCAATATGCTGCTGCCAATGCACATTCCTGTGCTGCTGTGCGGGCTGATTTGCGGCTGGCGGTATGGCCTGGTGATCGGGTTCATTACCCCCCTGCTGCGGGGCGTGCTGTTCGGGATGCCGGTCTTTTATCCCAACGGCATTGCCATGGCCTTTGAGCTGGCCACTTATGGCTTCGTGACGGGCTTTTTATATTCCCGCTCCCGCTGGAAATGCATTGTGGCTCTCTATCGCTGCCTGATCGCCGCCATGCTGGCGGGCCGGGCCGTGTGGGGCGTGGCGGAGATTATCCTGCTGGGCCTGGGCGACAACGGCTTTACCTGGGCGGCCTTCATGTCCGGCGCGTTTTTGAACGCCATACCGGGCATCGTCATCCAGCTTATTCTGATTCCGGCCATTATGGTGGCCCTGGATCGCACCGGGCTGGTGCGCTTCTCGAAAAATCCCCCGGCGAAGGACGGGACGGAAGATGCGACAGCCTGATGCTGCCGGAATCGTTTTGCAGTGGCTGGGGGCGCATCCCGCGCCCCCGCCCGCTGTTGTTGCCATTGACGGTCGCTGCGCCGCAGGAAAGACCACCCTGGCCCGGCGGCTGGGGGAGGCCCTCTCCTGCGGCGTCGTGCATATGGACGATTTCTTTCTCCGGCCAGAGCAGCGGACAGCCCAGCGGTTGGCGGAGCCTGGGGGAAACGTGGACTACGAGCGGTTTTTAACTACGGTTCTGGAGCCGCTGTGCCGTGGAGAGACGGTTTCCTATCGGCCCTACGACTGCCACAGCGGGACGCTTCGCTCCCCGGTTTCCGTAAAGCCTGCGCCTATCACCATCGTGGAGGGGAGTTATAGCTGTCACCCGGCCCTGTGGGTGCATTACTGCTGCCGGGTGTTTCTGACCGTCGACAGGGCGGAGCAGCAACGCCGCATATGCCAGCGCAACGACCCGGAGGGGCTTCGGGTGTTTCAGGAGAAATGGATACCCCTGGAGGAGCGCTATTTTGCCTCCCTTGTGGAACGACCCCTGGACGGCGCTCTGTGGCTGGACGGCAGCGGGCAGCGTATCACAAAGGAAAAATTTATATCCGGCGCGTAAACGATTGCGCCGGACAGGAAAATCAACGAAACAGGGAGCGCTTCAACACGAAGCGCTCCCTGTGCTTTACGCTAAAAAAGTTTAATTTCGGAGATTGAACCTTTTTTGGCGAAAACGAATATTATATGCAAATTGCAAGTGCAAGTTGGACACTCGGTAGAATGAATTTATGAACCTT
>JAJQCH010000164.1 GCA_021202795.1 Oscillospiraceae bacterium | reverse complement strand
GATTCAATTGCTATGGATTTTTTAGGTGTTCAACTTCATTTTACAATCGACCTATCACAAACCGCGCAAAAAAAGCCCCTTCTGCCGATTCCCGAAACTTGCGATTTTCCCTATACCAAAAACGGAAGATTTATAGTATACTACCCTTGAGGTGATAAAAATGATAATTAAATGGCATGGCCATAGCTGCTTTGAAATCACGGCGGAGGGCTATACGGTCGTGTTTGACCCTTATGCCGACGGTAGCGTTCCCGGTCTGGAGCCTCTGCGCCTGACGGCGGACGCCGTTTTTTGCTCCCATGGGCATCGGGATCATAATGCAGCGGAGGCCGTGGCGCTGTCTGGCCGCGCCCTGCCTTTACAGGTGGAGACCATCCACACCTTCCATGATGAGAAGAGGGGTGCCCTCAGAGGGGAGAACACCATCCACATTCTTCACGGCGAGGGCCTGCGCCTGGCCCATATGGGAGACATCGGCTGCCCCCTCACGGGGGAACAGCTTGAAACGCTGAAAAATGTGGACGGGCTTCTCATCCCCGTGGGCGGGTATTACACCATCGACGCAGCCCAGGCGGCGGAAATGACGGCCCAAATCGCTCCCAGGGTCGTCTTCCCCATGCACTACCGCCTGGGAGCCATGGGATATGACGTGATCTCCACGCTGGACGGCTTTGCCGCCGCATCCCCTGTGAAGCCGGTGAATTATTATCCGGGAAATAATCTGGTTCTGACGCCGGAGACCCCGGCCCAGACCGTCGTCCTTACCTACGCCCATGAGTGAGTATTATTATGGAATAGACGTGGGAGGAACCACGGTAAAGATCGGTCTTTTTTCCGACGGAAAAATCATTGACCACTGGCAGGTTCCCACCGACACGACCCAAAAGGGAAAAAATATCCTCCCCGACATCGTCCGCTCCCTGCCGGAACCGGCGGCGGGAGCCGGGCTTGCCGTACCCGGCGCGGCGCTGGCAGACGGCACGGTCAACCGCTGCATCAATCTCGGCTGGGACGCCTGTCGTCCGGGGGACGAATTTGAATCCCTTTCCGGCATCCCCTGTCGGGTATTGAACGACGCAAACGCCGCCGCCTTGGCCGAGCAGCGGGTGGGCGCCGCCAGGGGGTATCAGGATGTTTTATATGTCTCCCTGGGAACGGGCGTGGGCGCGGGCCTGATTCTGGACGGAAGGCTTCGCCCTGGGGCCTTTGGCTCCGCAGGGGAGCTGGGCCATTTCTGCCTGGATCCGAACGGGCCTCTCTGCTCCTGCGGGAATCGGGGCTGCCTGGAGACCTATGGCAGCGCCACCGGAGTATGCCGCCTTGGCGGGGAGGCGGGCCTGCCGGGTCTGTCCAGCCAAGAGCTTTTTGAACTGGCCAAGGCCGGGGACGAGCGGGCTGCATCGGCGGTGGATAAGGCCGGCGACGCCCTGGGCCGGGGCATTGCCGCCGCCTGCGCCCTCATCGACCCCCAGGCGGTGGTCATCGGGGGCGGTATGTCCCAGGCGGGGCAGTTTTTGCTGGACAAGGTCTCCGCCGCCTTTCAGCATTACGCCTTCCATGCCTGCCGGAACGTGCGGTTTTTCCTGGCTTCCCTGGGTCAGGATGCGGGGATCACCGGGGCGGCTCTTTATGCGTTAGAAAATTAATTTCCGCCATTGTCATTAATTATAAAATAAACGAAGATTTTTCGCAAATTTTTATTTACTTTTGCCATACCCTGTGGTATGCTGGAACCACCGAACAGGAAAAATACCCAAAAATACGACTTGAAAGGATGGATATTATGGGCGTTTATGTAGTCACCGGTGGTTCCGGCGGAATTGGCGGATGCACGGTGCGGGCCTTGCAGGCCCAGGGCCATGAAGTGATAAATGTGGATCTCAAGGGCGGGGACATCAGCGAAAACCTGGCCAGCCCGGAGGGGCGCGGCGCCATTATCCGCCAGCTCCATGAGCACTGCCCGGACGGGATCGACGGGCTGTGCTGCGTGGCCGGCGTATCCGGGGACGGCAGCAACCTGAAGCTGATCGTCAGCCTGAACTATTTCGGCGCGGTGCGCCTGGCCGAGGGGGTCTATGACCTTCTGAAGAAAAAGCACGGGAGCTGCGTTATGATCTCCTCCTATTCCATTTGCGGCGGCGCCGCCCGACAGGACGTGGTGCATATGCTTCTGAGCGCCAAGGACGACCGGGACGAGCAGGACATTCTGAACCTGTGCGACCGCTTTGACGGCAGCAACCTGAGCGTCGGCAACAGCTACTATACCGCCACGAAATATGCCCTGGCCCTGTGGGTGCGGCGGGTGTCCGCCTCCTGGGCGGCCAACGGCGTGCGCATCAACTCCGTAGCGCCCGGCAATGTGGCCACGCCCATGACCGCCTCCATGAGTCCCCAGGCGAGAGGCGCGCTGGAGGCGCTGCCCATCCCCATCAATTATCAGACCGGTGGTCTCATGGCCCCGGAGGACATTGCCAACAGCGTCGTATTCCTGGCCTCTCCCCAGGCCCACGGTGTGAACGGCGTTATCCTGTTCACGGACGGCGGCACCGACGCACTTTTGAATCCTGACAAGGTATATTAAGGAGGATGGGAATATGGTAAATATTAATCAATATATCGAGGCCATGGAAAAAAAGGACACCCGCCTGCTGGGCAGTCTTTTTGCCGCCGACGCCACCTATAAGGACACCTGCCCGGAGGTGGCGGGGCTTGACAAATACCAGTGCCATGGCCGGGAGGGCATTGATATGTTCTTCCGCAATCAGTTCATTTTCCGCAAATTCTCCCTGGCCGAGCCGCAGATCATGAGCGACAAGGAGGCTCTGTTCGTGGGCGTTTACGGCAACTATTACCTGGTGGCCGTGGCCACCATCCTGGATTACGACGCGGAGGGCAACATCCGCAACATGGTGGTTCGCCCCGCGTAATCGAAAAATCTCAGAATCAAAAATCTCCTCTGCGGCAAAAAGCAGAGGAGATTTTGTTTATATGGCTGGAATCAGGGCTGCTCGTATATCCCCGTATACAGCCGTATACCCTCCAGGGAGGCGGAGACGTTGGCGGTGTTGCCTTTGGTGCCGGCGTAGAAATAAATGGCGTAGGTGTCGCTGCCCTCCGGGACGGTGAAGATCCAGGACTGGGTCTCTGTGCTGTTGGCGTCGAAATAGCGGTTGTATACGGCCTTGTTGGAGGAAAGGTCTTGCAGAGTAGTTTGAACGTACAAGTCCTCCCCGCCGGAGTAGGCGGTGCTGTCCACGGTCAGGGTGTAAGTCTGGCCGGGGATCAGGCCGGTGCAGAGGACGGCGAAGCTACTGTTGCTGTCTGAGGCGGCGATGTCGGCGTCAGGCAGGTCGATAAAGGACAGCCCGTCAGCCAGCGTCTGGGCCAGCGCAGCCTCGTATTCGGCGGTGCCGAAGTCGTTAAGAGATACATTAATCACATTGTTTGAGCTTAAGCACATTACCACTATATCTGGCTGAATTTCCTCAACATACTCAGCAAATGTTCCATCAGTGTAATATCGCAAGTCAATATGGTATAGTTCAGTGAAGTAGTATGACAGGAATTGTTCTACCGGACGGCGATATGAATCGCCTATTATCAGGATTTTTAAGTCATTCAGAGCGGTATCATTTTTTATATTAACAAGAGGATAGTCGCCTCCAATATATACTTCATAGGGGAATGAATTAAAGTAGTCTTCATCTGTCAACAATGATAATTTTAGAGAGTTATCTTGGTAGTGCCAGGTAGTTGTTCCGCTTGGTAAATAGGAAAATTCAACCGGGCCTTGGTCTGCCCTATATATAAGCCAGACATCGTCTAATCCTGTATACATAGTCCCTACTCGTTTTCCGCAAGAACCAAGAAAGAAATTTTCATAGATTGTAATTTCCCATCCGTCATAACTGGTCATGGAATTATCGTATTCGACAGAGAAATTTTCTTCCATGTACAGTAAAATCTCATTCGCGGATGCAAATGCGGCTTGAGGTAGCCAATGGTGGTCGGTCTTGAAAAACACATCCTCCATACTCCAGCCGTTTTCCTCGAACCAGGCGTCCATGTCGATGTTATTGACACCGGCCTCTTCCAAGGCGGAGATCATGGTATCTATACGCAGATAACCTGTACTGCTATAACCCGGAGCAAATTCCGCTCCATAAAAGGAGTATTTATTTGGCGCTAAAACATACAGAAATTCAATTCCCCGCTCCTCCAGAAAGCTATTTAGGGCGATAACATTTTCTGCGGATTCCGTGGTATCTGCCGCATTTGCGAAGGTTGTCAAATACCCATTGGCCAGCTTCTGCCGCTCGTTCAGCGTATTGATCCCCAGTACCCGCGTGGTCAGCCCGTTCAAATTGATGAAATCATTCTTCTGATAAAAATTCTCCTGCAAGCTGTCCTCAAATTCCCCGGAGAGCTGGGAGAAGCCATAAAAAGAAATTTCCGTGTCCTTGATGGTCTCCTTCACCTCGCCCGTCACGTTCCGGGCCAGCATATAGAAGATGAATACCAGAAAAATCGCCGAGGGAACCAGCATAAGGATGGTTTTGGCGTTTATTTTTGCTTTTAGTGTACGCAGCATTTTTGCACCCTCCGTTCCCGTCAAAAGTTAAAGTAAATGAAGGGGTTGTTCCCGCCCATCACCAGATAGGAGACGGAGACGATGACCAGCCCCACGGCGCACAGGTCGAAGACGGCGGTGACGGCGGTCTCCGCCCTGCACTTGCGGCAGAGCCATTCCTTCAGCTTTTTCAGGGCCGGGGTGCAGCAGATCAGGGCGATCACCAGGAGGATTTTATAATCGTTGGCATAGCGGATGGCGTTGCTGTCCACGAAAGCGTTCCCCGCCAGGCCGAACATGGCGAAGAGATACCGCTTGGCGTACCGCAGATTGTCAGCCCGGAACACCACCCAGCCCAGCAGGACGCAGAGTAATGTGAATATTCGATAAAGTGTTACCCCCCGCGGTAATTCGCGTTTTGGGAGATTTGTCAGCTTTTCGAAGGTGAGGAGGATAAAATAGCCCAGACCCCAGCAGATGAACGTCCAGTTGGCCCCGTGCCATATGCCGGTCAGGATCCAGACCGCGAACAGGTTCCGCACCAGCTTATATTTTTTGTCCACCCTGGAGCCGCCCAGGGGGAAATAGACATAGTCCCGGAACCACTGGCTTAGGGAGATATGCCACCGCCGCCAGAACTCGGTAACGTTTTTGGAGATGTAGGGGTAATTGAAGTTCTCCATGAACTCAAAGCCAAACATCCGGCCCAGGCCGATGGCCATGGAGGAGTAGCCGCTGAAATCAAAGAGGATTTGCAGGGAATAGGCCAGCGCGCCCAGCCAGGCGAAGCAGACGCTCAGGCTCCCCGGCGTGGCGGACAGGTCGAAGGCCGCGTCCGCCACCACAGAGAGATTGTTTGCCAGCAGCACCTTCATGGCAAAGCCGCCGCAGAAGCGGCTGACCCCGGAGGCGAATTTTTCCGCCGTGATGGTGCGCTCCTCGATCTGGTCCGCAATGGTGCGGTAGCGCACGATAGGGCCGGCGATAAGCTGGGGGAAGAAGGCGATATACAGCCCCAGGTAGTAGGGGTTTTTCTGCACCGGCGTGTCCTTTCGGTATACGTCCACCACATAGGACAGCGCCTGGAAGGTGAAAAAGGATATGCCGATGGGCAGAATAATATTGGTGACAACGACGGAATCCCCGAAAATTTTCTGCAAATTCTCGGTGAAGAAGTTCATGTATTTGTTGTAAAACAGCACTCCCAGGTTGGCTATAACGGCCAGAACCAGACAGACCTTGCGGAAACGCTCGTTGCTGCTGCCGTCTATCAGCCGGGCGAACACATAGTTCACCAGAATGGAGGCGATCATCACCAGCACAAATTTCCCCGCGCCCCAGGCGTAGAACACCAGACTGGCCGCCAAAAGCCAGTAGTTTCGCACCTTCTTCGGCAGGATCAGATTGACTGCCAGGGTGATGGGCAGAAGGAAAAACAGAAATGTCAGACTTGAAAATACCACGGACTTGCCCTCTTTTTTGTTGGTGTTAGTCAGCAAAAGGGTCGTTCGATCAGATCAACAGTAAGCCAGCCTGC
>JAJQCH010000155.1 GCA_021202795.1 Oscillospiraceae bacterium | reverse complement strand
TAAATTCATTCTACCGAGTGTCCAACTTGCACTTGCAATTTGCGATTTAATTTTATAAGTATAGGGAGAGAAACACAATGTCTGCAAAAAATTATGTCGGTACCTACGAACAGTACAAGGCCCGTCTGCTGAAGATGAAGCCCAACGTATACCTTCACGGCAAGAAGGTTGACCGTTCCAACGGCAAGGAGGGCGCGGAGCGCGATCTGGCCGACTGGATCGTGGGCGGCACCTACGTCATGAAGCAGTGCTATGACACCGCCAACGACCCCCGCTACGCCGACGTGTGCCTGGCGGAGTCCAACATTCCCGGCATGGAGGGCGCTATCGTCAACCGCTGCACCCACATCCACGGCACCCAGGAGGATCTGCTGAAAAAGCAGCTCATGACCCGTCTCATCTGCCACCGCGTGGGCGGCTGTATGCAGCGGTGTATGGGTACTGACGCCATGAACGCCCTGTACTCCGTCACCTATGACTGCGACGAGGCCTGCGGCACCGAGTATCATCAGCGTCTGCTGAAGTACATTAAGTACTGCCAGGAGAACGATCTGGTCTGCAACTGCGCCCAGACGGACGTGAAGGGTTCCCGCAACCCCAAGTATAAACGCGCCCACCAGCAGCCCGACCCCGACCAGTTCGTCCATGTGGTGGATACCAATGTGGACGGCATCGGCCTGGACGGCAAGCCCTGTAAGGGCATCATCGTCCGCGGCGCGAAGATCTGCAACTCCAACGCCCCCTATGTGGACGAAATCATCGTGAACCCCACCAAGTTCATGAACCAGGAGGACTCCGACTACGCGGTGGCCTTCGCCCTGCCCGCCGACTGGCCCGGCCTGAAGCTGATGGCTCTGCCCGGCCAGCATCACAAGCGTAAGGTTCTCGACGCTCCCTGGGCCAAGATTGGCGACGTGGAGTCCCTGACCGTGTTCGACGACGTGTTCGTTCCCTATGAGCGCGTGTTCATGTGCGGCCGCGACAACGAGGGCGTCTGCCGCTATGCCGGCTACCTGGCCCTGATGTTCGCCCACTATCATCGTCACTCCTACACCGGCTGCAAGACCGCCGTGTCCGAGGTCATTGCCTCCCAGGCTGCCCTGGTGGCCGATGTCAATGACATTGCCAAGGAGTCTCACGTCCGCTCCAAGATCTGCGACATCATCCAGACCGCCGAGCTGGTGTTCGCCGCCGGCGAGGCTGCGGCTCACCATGCCGTGCAGTTCCCCTCCGGCCAGTGGGTTCCCGATGAGATCCTCACCAACGCCGGTCGTCGTCTGGCTGGCCACAACATCTATCATGAGTATGAAATCCTGGCCGACCTGTGCGGCGGCGTCTGCGCCTCCCTGCCCACCGAGGAGAACTTCTACATGGAAGAGGACAACGTGGGCGAGCTGTGCAACAAGTACATCGTCCGCAACCCCGCCTATTCCGCGGAGGACACCCACCGCGTTATGCGCATGATGGAGACCAAGCTCTGCGACGCCTTCGAGGGCGCCCAGGCAGTGGCCGGCGTTCACGGCGGCGGCTCCCCCCTGATGGAGGAGATTACCCTGATGAGCCGCTACGACCTGGAGGAGCTGAAGAAGATCGCCAAGTATCTGGCCGGTCTGCCCGGCTACGAGGAATGTCCCCGGTACGAGCGCAGCGCTCACACCGCCACGCCTCGCGCCATGCTGGCCCGCTTCGACGCCACCAAGAAAGCGAAATAATTTTGACCGGGAGGGGACGATTGTCCCCTCCTATATGAAGTTTTGACGTAAGACATAAGGAGATAAACGCATATGGCACATATGAACCGCAAAATGGGCATCCCGTCCTTTGACCTGACCGGCAAGACCGCCATCATCACCGGCGGCACCCAGGGTCTGGGCTTCGGTATGGCCTGCGCTCTGGCCGCCTATGGCTGCAACGTGGTCATCACCGCCCGCACCGCCGCCAAGGTGGAGGACGCCGTGGCCGACCTGAACGAAAACTACTGCAAGGGCGGCAGAGCCCTGGGCATCCCTGCCGACTCCTCCCGCCAGGATCAGATCCAGATGGTCATCGACGAGACCGTGAAGGAATTTGGGGAGCTGAACATCCTCATCAACAACGCCGGTGTTTCCGGCCCCACCGCTCTGATTGTGGAGACCCGCGAGGGCCGTCCGGAGTACACCGCGGCGGACTTTGAGAAGGTCATCGCCACCAACCTGACCGGCACCTTCATGTTCTGCCAGGCCGCTGCCCGCCAGATGATCAAGCAGAACGCCACCAACGGCAAGAAGGGCGGTCGCATCATCATCACCGCCTCCGTGGGCGGTCTGATCGGCGGCAAGGGCGTGGTGGCCTACGGCGCTTCCAAGGCCGGGTGCCTGTCCCTGGCCCGCACCATGGCCAACAACTTTGGCCGGGAGAACATCACCTGCAACTGCATCTGCCCTGGCTATGTCGTTACCCCGCTGAACGAGAAATTCTTCATCGACGAGAACGGCAACCAGACCGACTACTACCGTCAGCAGTCCAAGGCCACCTCTGTGCGCCGCCTTGGCACCATCGAGGAGATTGCCGGCCCCGTCCTGGCCATGTGCTCGGACAGCTTCGGCTACATGACCGGCACCTACATCCTCTGCGACGGCGGCCAGTCCATCCCTGCGGAATAAAATGCCTACATAACGCCTGGAATCGGGGGAATCCCCGGTTCCAGCGCCGCCCTTAAGCACAATATCAGGAAGGATGAGAAACCAATGCACATCGAATACGAAAATGTCATCTACGACTGCGAGGACGGCATTGCCGTTTTGCAGCTTCATCGCCCCAAGGCCCTGAACGCCCTGAGCGGCGAGATCAACCGGGACATCATGGCCGCCGTTCAGGAGACCATGAGCAATCAGTCCGCCCGCGTGCTGATCGTCACCGGCTCCGCCCGCGCCTTCGCCGCCGGCGCGGATCTGAAGGAAATGATGGAGGTTAACCCCCGCTCTGCACGGGACATCTGCCAGCTCGCCAAGGACATTAACGAGCTGCTGGAGAATATGTCCATCCCCACCATCGCCGTGGTGGGCGGTTTTGCCTTCGGTGGCGGCTTTGAGCTGGCCCTGTCCTGCGATTTCCGCATCGGCGGCTCCCGCACCCTGGTTTCCTTCCCGGAGGTGGGGCTGGGTATCGTTCCCGGTGCCAACGGCATGATTCGGGCCTGCCACATCGTCGGCCCCTCCAAGGCCAAGGAGCTGGCCATGTTCACCGATAAGATCACCGGCCAGGAGGCCTATCGTCTGGGTCTGCTGAACTGGTACGTCACCGGGGACGAGGCTCTGGACGCCGCCGCCGCCGAGGCCAAAAAGGCCGTGAAGGCAGCCAAGCAGTCCGGCAACCCCGAAGCTATCGAGCAGGCCAAGGCTGCCAGCAAGACAGCGGAGGCCGCCGCCTCTCAGGCGGAGTACGACGCCATGATGGCCAAGGCCAAGAGCCTGGCCGCCGCCCTGATCCAAAAGCCCGCCTGCGCCCTGGCCGCCGTGAAGAAGGTGGTGGGCGACGCCGCGAACGTGAACGCCCAGCAGGCCAAGCTCCGGGAGACCACCGAATTCTCCCTGCTGTTCGACACCCACGACCAGCGGGAGGGCATGACCGCCTTCTCCCAGGGCCGCGCACCTGTGTATACCAACAACTGAAGAAAGTCAAAAAAGTCTGACGACTTCTCACTTCCGTTTATTAAACTTTTAGTTTATAAAAATATTATTTAAACTTTTAGTTTATAAAAATATTATTATAACAGGAGGAAATCCACCAATGATCAAGAAAATTGCCATTCTGGGCCAGGGTTCCATGGGTTCCAGCATCACCCAGCACGCCGCCGCCTGCGGCTATGACGTCATTCTCTGGGGCCGCAACGGCGAGAAGGTCGCCGCTGCCGTCGCCAAGATCGGCGCCGCCTATGACAAGCAGGTCGGCAAGGGCAAGATGGAGGCTGACGCCGCCGAGGCCGCCAAGGGCCACATCACCGGCACCAGCAACTTCGAGGACATCGCCGACGCCGACATCGTCATCGAGGCCATTTCCGAGGATCCCGCGCTGAAGAAGGACTACTTCAAGAAGATGGTCGCCACCTGCAAGGCCGACGCCATTCTGGCCACCAACACCAGCTCCATCTCCATCACCGAGATTGCCACCGCTGTGGACTGCCCGGAGCGCGTCATCGGTATGCACTTCTTTAACCCCGTCCCCCTGATGAAGCTCGTTGAGATCATCCTGGGCGAGAAGACCGCCGAGGACACCTACGCTGCCGTCAAGGAGTTCTGCGACGGCCTGAACAAGATCTCCGTCAAGGTCAAGGACGCCCCCGGCTTCATCGTCAACCGCGTGCTGTTCGCTTACTTCCTGGAGTGCATCCACATCTATGAGGACGGCATCGCCTCCAAGGAGGACATCGACAACGCCATCAAATACGGCCTGAACCACCCCGTGCCTCCCTTCCAGATGATGGATATGGGCGGCCTGGACACCTTCCCCCACGTCTGCGAGTCCCTGCAGACCCTGGACAGCAAGGGCGCTGCCGAGCGTTTCGAGTGCCCGGAGAGCATGAAGGAGCTGCACGCCGCCGGCAAGTTTGGCCGCAAGTCCGGCGAGGGCTGGTACAAGTATTAATTTCACAAGCGCCTATAGGCGCGGGGGCTTTGAGCTTTTCTACGATTGATGTGAAACGCCTTGACTTTCGTGCCTGTTTAGGGTAAATTATTAGTACATACCCAATATTGAAACTATACATTACGGAAAGGATCTGATTCCAATGGAAGCAAGAGATGTAGTTATCGTAGGCTATGGCCGCAGCGGGTGCGCCCGCGCCCGCAAAGGCACCATGGCCAAAATGCACCCCATCGAGTACGGCGCCCAGGTTCTCAACGGCGTTCTGGCTCGTGTCCCTGGCCTGAAGGCTGAGGAGGTTGAGGACGTCATCACCGGCTGTGCCATGCAGATGCGTGAGACCTCCATGAACGTGTCCCAGCTCATCGTCAACCGCGCTGGCTGGCCCGACGTTGTCTCCGGCATGAGCATCAACCGTTTCTGCTCCTCCGGCCTGCAGGCCGTCGCGCTGGCTGCCAACGCCATCGCTATGGGCCAGGGCGACTGCTACTTCGCTGGCGGCGTAGAGGCCATGAGCCTGACCTTCAGCGTATTCCCCTCCTACCAGGGCGCCTGCACTGACCGCTGGCTGGACAAGAACTATCCCGGCGCTTACATGAGCATGGGCCAGACCGCTGAGAACGTTGCCCACGCCTATGGCATCACCCGTGAGCAGATGGATCAGATGGCCGTTGACTCCCACGCCAAGGCCGCCGCTGCCCAGAAGGCCGGCAAGCTGGCTCCCTCCATCATCCCCGTGAAGGTCACTGACTACGACGGCAACCCTGTTCTGGACGAGAACGGCAACGAGATCTGGTGCACCCAGGACGAGGGCATCCGCGAGGGTACCTCTCTGGAGAGCCTGGCTAAGCTGAAGACCTGCTTCGTGCCTGAGGAGGAGGGCGGCCTTGTTACCGCTGGTACTTCCTCCCAGACCAACGACTGCGCGGCTTATGTCTGCCTGATGAGCGCTGAGATGGCCGCCCGCAAGGGCATCAAGCCCATCGCCCGCCTGAAGAGCTTCGCCGTGGCCGGCTGCGACGCCACCATGATGGGCCTTGGCCCCATGTACGCCACCCCGAAGGCTATGGAGCGCGCTGGTCTGACCGTGGCCGACATGGACACCATCGAGATCAACGAGGCTTTCGCTTCCCAGTCCCTGGTCTGCATCGACAAGCTGGGCATGGATATGGCCAAGGTCAACCCCTACGGCGGCGCTCTGGCTCTGGGCCATCCTCTTGGCTGCACCGGCGCTATCCTGGTTGGCAAGGCTCTCGACCGCCTGCGTGAGATCGACGGCAAGTATGCCCTCGTGACCATGTGCATTGGCGGCGGCATGGGCGCTGCCGGCATCCTGGAGCGCTGCGACGAGGACGCTGGCCAGCACTATTAATGCTGACGTCGCAAATACCCTATAAAAACCAAAATGTCCGTCCCGAAAGGGGGCGGACATTTTTTGTCTCGGAAGATCGTTGGACTCCTGCGAATCTGTTTCAGATAATAATCGAAAATTGCAAGTGCAAGTTGAACACATCCGCGAAAAGCTTCAATAGA
>JAJQCH010000133.1 GCA_021202795.1 Oscillospiraceae bacterium | reverse complement strand
CACTATGGATTTTCTTTTTCAAGTGTCCATCTTCATTATGCAATCAACCATTATTATATTAGCAATTTATCGGGTTTGTGTGCATGGAGGTATTTTTGCACAGGAAAACCGGCGGCGCTATGGAAGACGCACAGAGCCGTGCTTCCATAACGCCGCCGGTACTGTTAATGTATTGCCGGAAAAGAATCAGAACATTCCGCCCAGACCGCCAAGATTCCCGGTGATCCGGCTCATGGATTGGTTGGAAGCCTCCTCCGCCTTGCGAAGGGCTTCGTTTACGGCGGCAACAATCAAATCCTGGAGCATTTCCACGTCCTCCGGGTCAACGGCTTCCGGGTCAATAATTACCTCGGTCAGCTCTCGCTTGCCGGAAACAGTGGCCTTAACCACGCCGCCGCCGGACGCGGCAGTATAGGTTTGCTCCTCCAGCTCTGCCTGCATTTTGATCAGATCCTGCTGCATTTTTTGTGCTTGTTTCATCATAGCGGCCTGGTTCATGCCGCCATATCCGCCGCCGCGATAGGAATTTTTTGCCATAGTAATTCGTCTCCTGTACTGTCTAATATGTGTGTGTTGGTTATTCTATTCGGAAGTTGGGGAATTTTTTCAGCTCGTCCAGCTTGCTCATGTCCGGCTGGGCCGGAGCTGCTGCGATGGGTTGGTCGGTAAAAGACACACGGATGGGCTTTCCCGCAATGGCACTGGCCTCTGTCTGGATGGCGGCGGAGATAGCGGGGGTGTTCACCATCATCTTGGCGATGGGGGAGAGCAGACAAAGAGTCAGCACATCTCCCGTCAGTGTGCCGGACACCTGAGTCGGTACGGCGAGGATAGCGTAAGTACCCATATCCATTTTGCCGTTCAGATTGTGAAGCAGGGTGTCCCAAAATTCGTCGACCTGTCCCTGCTGTGCCTCCTGAGACGACGGGGGAACGGGAACTGATTCAGCTTCAGGTTCGTGTTCCGGCGGGGGCGGCGTCGCCGCGACCGGTTCCGGCGGGAGAGTTAAAACCGGCTCCTCCGGGGGCGCGTCGTCGTCTGTATACCAGGGGACGTCCGATTCCGACGATGGCGGCTCCGGCGCTGGCTCTGGTTCCGATTGTGGAGCCGACTTTATTTGTTGTTCCTGCGCTGGCCTTGTCGATGGAATTTCCCGCTGGGGGAGAGGGGCTTCGCTTTTCTCCGACACGGAAACGCCGGCCTTCCATGCAGCCTCCAGCCGGGCAATACGGGATTTCAGTCCTGCCAAGGTATCCCCGGTTTCTGGCACACACAGACGCACCAGGCACATTTCTGCTGTTCGTCTTGGATTTGAGCCGGTCAGGGCAGCGGATCTGATCTCGTTCATGCCGTCCATCAGTCGCCCGCTGGGCAGCTTTGCGGCAAAATATTGCAACGTCTTTTTTTCATATAGGCCGGAAAGTAGGGTGTCTCCACTCTGGGGGGCCACCTGCAACAGCAATATGTCCCGCATCAGGCCGGCCAGCTCGTCTAATATACCGGCAGGATCCTTGCCATCCTTCCAAAGACCATTAAATACTGTCAGCGCTTGTTCTGCAGAACCGGCACATATTGCCTGCAAAAGCTCCGCCGTTCGCTGACTTCCTGCCAGGCCCATAGCGGAGATGACTTCTGAAACGCCGATATGCTCCGTTGCGGCGCATTGATCCAGCAGGCTCAAAGCGTCCCGCATACCGCCGTCCGCCAGACGGGCCAGCAAAGCGCCGGCCTCTGGCTCCAACGCCAGATTCTCCTGTTCTGCCACATAGGCAAGCCGCCCGGCGATGGCCTCCGGCTCGATGCGCTTGAAGCTGTGACGCTGGCAGCGGGAGACGATGGTGGGCAAAACCTTGTGCAACTCTGTGGTGCAGAGAATGAACATCAAATGCTCCGGCGGCTCCTCCAATATTTTCAGCAGCGCGTTAAAGGCCGCGGTGGAGAGCATATGAACCTCGTCGATGATGTAGATCCGCTTTTTCACGCTGGCGGGAGAGAAGATGGCCTCGTCCTGCAGGGTTCGGACGTCGTCAACCCGGTTATTGGAAGCGGCGTCCAGCTCCACCACGTCCAGAATACTGCCTTCCTCAATGCCGCGGCAGGCAGCGCACCGATTGCAGGGATTGCCGTCCACAGGGTGTTCACAGTTCACTGCACGGGCCAAAATTTTCGCGCAGGTAGTTTTACCGGTGCCGCGGGTTCCAATGAACAAATAGGCATGAGAGAGGCGGCCTGTTTGAACCTGCCGCTTCAAAGTGGTGGTAATATGATCCTGGCCGACCACATCGTCAAAGGTGCGGGGACGCCATTTTCGATAGAGCGCCTGATACATGAAAAAAGCCTCTTATCCTTAAATAGAGAAATATAACTCCAATAATGGTACAATAAAAGAGCTGCACACCTGCCTTTGTATACCCGACACATCCGTTACCACAGTAGTTAGCTCAGACCCGGCGACCTCACGGCACACGGGGGATCCCGCTTAATGCTGCTCGGTTCCCCGCCTGACATGGTTCACGGGTTCCCGTTGCGCAAGACCGAGCCATCAACGCTACTTGCCGCAGGCAGGCGACACATCGAATATCCGGGGGCAGGAGTTCGTCCCCGCTATAGCGGATTGCGGGTACAGGGCACCGCTGGCTCCCCGACTAGTACAGCTCCAATGTCTATTATAAACCAGGAAAACTTTTTTATCAAGAGGGACTTTACAAAATAAAAATTCGTGCTATAATATTCAGGCGGTGTGGGGGCGTAGCTCAGCTGGGAGAGCGTTCGGTTCGCATCCGAGAGGTCGAGGGTTCGAATCCCTTCGTCTCCACCAACGGGAAAGCCTGTGATTTCAGTAATCACAGGCTTTTTGCACCTTACCTTTTCATCCGAACCGGGGCATATTATAATCATTAGAAGGATTTATAATAATATAGAAAAACGAGAGGATGACATTACGCTGCAATGAGTACAGAGAAAGTTGAGAAAGCCAGGAAAATAGCATACCAGGCCCACGAGGGGCAGGTAGATAAGGCTGGAAAGCCATACACGGAGCATCTGGAATTCGTGGCATCTCACGTTGAGACGGAAGCCGAAAAGTGCGTCGCCTACCTCCATGATGTTCTGGAGGATACGGATTATCCGCCGGAAAATATTGAGACCATTTTCGGCCAGGAGATTTATCAGGCGGTCTGCACTATGACCCATCAGAACGGAGAGGATTATTTTGATTATGTCCGCCGCGTTTCGCAAAATCCGATTGCAAGAAGGGTCAAGATGGCCGACCTGACAAATAACATGATGGTCGAACGACTTCCGACTGTAACGGAGGCCGACATATTAAGAGTTCGGAAGTATCAAAAAGCATATGATATGTTAAGGAATATGCTTGCATAAAGTGTACCCCTAATCTTATGTGTTAAGCGTCGTTACTTCCGCGAAAACCTGTAGAGAAGGGCGTGAGGTTATTTGAAGAGAAATACTAAAATTATGGGCGCTATCGTCGGGGACATTGTTGGCTCCGTATATGAATTCAACAATTACTGCCATAAGGATTTCGAGCTGTTTTCCAGTGGATGTTTTGCTACGGACGACAGCATAATGACCATCTCTGTTGCAAAGGCTTTGATGGACTGCAATGGAGATTACAGCAGACTCTCCCAATGCGCTGTATCAGCCATGCAGGAGATAGGCCGGAATTATCCTGGATGCGGTTATGGCGGACGGTTTTATGGATGGATATTCAACGACCACCCTGAACCGTATGAAAGCTACGGCAATGGTGCGGCGATGCGCGTAAGCCCGGTCGCTTATGTGGCCGAGACACTTGATGAGGTTAAGTTGCTCTCTGAAAAGGTGACGGCAGTATCGCATAATCACCCGGAAGGGTTGAAGGGAGCGGAAGCTACGGCTGTGGGAACATGGATGGCACTGAACGGATACAGCAAAACCGAGATTATTCAAGAGATGGAGCGGTACTACACGCTGGACTTTACGATTGATGTGATTCGTCCGTACTACCGTTTTAACGAAACCTGTCAGCAAACTGTTCCGCAGGCCATTGAGTGCTTCAAGGAGGCCGACGGTTTTGAGGATACTCTCCGCACGGCAATATCACTCGGCGGAGACAGTGACACTCTGTCAGCTATCGCCTGTTCACTGGCTGGAGCTTATTATGGGGTTCCAGAGAACATAGAGCAAAAGGCTATGACTTATCTCGATTCTAGGCTAACGAAGATTGTCACAGCGTTTGAGGAATTTGTTGTATAGAATTTTCGGCCACGGCTGAATTTGCCGATTTGAACAGACGAAAAAGTCTCATTTGCCATAATCAGGATGGACGTGTGAAAAGAAAAGAAGGATACGCTTTTTGCGTGTCCTTCTTTTCAAATTGGTGACCTGGCGGGGATTCGAACCCCGGGCCCACTGCTTAAAAGGCAGTTGCTCTGCCGACTGAGCTACCAAGTCATGTGGCAGGGACGGCGGGATTCGAACCCACTATATCAGAGTCAAAGTCTGGTGTGTTACCGTTACACTACATCCCTATGGATGCCGCCGTTCCCTGCTACGGTTGGGAAAACTGCCCGTACTGAAGAAGGACAGCATATAAAAATGGGGTGGAAGATGGGACTCGAACCCACGACACCCGGAACCACAATCCGGTGCTCTAACCAACTGAGCTACATCCACCATATTTATTCGTTTGGTACGCCAGAAGGGACTCGAACCCCCGGCCTACTGCTTAGAAGGCAGTTGCTCTATCCACCTGAGCTACTGGCGCATATACCAGGAATCTTGCTGGAGCGGGCGATGGGAATCGAACCCACGTCCCCAGCTTGGAAGGCTGGTGCACTAGCCGTTGTGCTACGCCCGCAAGCTGGATTATTGTAGCACTGAGCAGACAAATTGTCAATAGATATTTTGGCATCCGTTGGGAAAAATTTTTTCAATCCGAGGAGTCGTCTCCGTGTCGAATCAGATGAATGACGCCTGCATCATCAAGACTTTTCAGAACAGCGCATAAAATGGGAAGCAGCAGCAGTCCCACGGGGCCGAATAGCCTTGCGCCAAAGAACATGGCTATCAGAGTCACGACAGGGTGGAGGCCCACCTGATGGCCCAGGATGCGCGGTTCTATGATCTGCCGAACCACCAGAATAATAAGCCACAGAGACAACAGACCGATACCCTTGGCGGTGGAACCAACAAGTAGCGTAACAGCACCCCACGGCA
Source organism: Oscillospiraceae bacterium (assembly GCA_021202795.1). Classification (GTDB taxonomy): domain Bacteria; phylum Bacillota; class Clostridia; order Oscillospirales; family Oscillospiraceae; genus CAJOIG01. The sequence goes on along the minus strand of JAJQCH010000133.1, from coordinate 973 downwards.
CAAGTACAAGGCCAGTTCCAAGAACAGGAAAAATATCCAATATCGCTACAGCCAGGGCGATCAGAATGGCGTGCCGCTGACGCAGAAACAGCAGTCCAACAGCCAGCTCTGCAAAGGTAATGCACAGAATTATGCCATAGCTTCGACAGTAGCTTCGCAGCACCTGGACGGCACAGTTTTTCGCCTGCATGGTCATACGACGCATCCGCTGCGGCATCTGGCGAAGAAGAAAAGCGGTAATGCGGGAAAAATCTACCGTTATGAATATTGTGGCTATGACGCATATGATCATCGACAGAAGCTGTCCGGGAAACTTTGCCGCACGGGCAGACGCTTCGGCTACGGCCTGAACAGGGACGTTGGCCATTTTGCTTTCAACGGAGAACAGCATATCCGGCAGACGTTCAGTCAAAAGAGAGGAGGCGGTCGGGTCTATCCGGGCCACAGCGGTCTCAAGCCATTGACTCAGCGTGGACAGGATCGGTTCAATAAGGTCACACAGATCCGGCAGATTATGCACAAGCTCTTGTATGCCGGAAATGAGGCTGGCCGTAAGAGCTGCCACAATACCGCCCAGAACGACGAAAAACACGGTCAGACAAAGGGCTACAGACAGTCCGTACCGCATATGGCGTTTGGCTGTCATAAAGCATATTGGCGACTGTAGGAGCCACGCAAACAGGAACGCTAACAAAAAAGGCCATATCAGCCCCAAAAGCCAGCGGCACATAACGTAAATTGCGGCTGCAACGACAAACCAGTAAAGCACATTCAGGATAAATTTTCGGCGGCGCTCTGTTTCAGACATAACAATATGCTCCCTTCGCTACTTTCACTGGTGTGGATTTTTTAAGGTTAGGTTCTGTTTCTGTAAATTTGGGGGGATAAAAACGAGGTTTTATTTTTAATTCAAATATTTTTGCAAATTGCAAGTGCAAGTTGGACACTCGGTAGAATGAATTTATGAACCTTG
>JAJQCH010000119.1 GCA_021202795.1 Oscillospiraceae bacterium | reverse complement strand
TCTGCCAACGAGCATCACTGAAAAAACTATTGCAACTTGCTATTGCAATTCGAGATATAATAAAAATGTTGTGTTTTTGTAAACCGACAGAACAAGGGGAGGGTACGCAATGAATTTTCAGTTAAGCCGGGAGCAGGAGATGCTCCGGCAGATGTACCGTGAATTTGCGGAAACCGAGGTGAAGCCTCTGGCCGCCACGATCGACGAGGAGGAGCGCTTTCCATGGGAGACCGTGCAAAAAATGGCTCCCCTGGGACTTCTGGGAATTTATTTTCCCAAGGAATACGGCGGCGGCGGCGCGGATGTGCTGTCCTACGCCATGTTTGTGGAGGAGCTTGCCAAGGTCTGCGGAACGACCTCTATTGTCGTAAGCACCCACACATCTCTCTGCAGCGCTCCGATTTTTGAGTTCGGCACCGAGGAGCAGAAGCGGAAATACCTGCCTATCCTTCTTCGTGGGGAGAAGATCGGCGCCTTCGGTCTGACCGAGCCGAGCGCCGGAACGGACGCCTCCGGGCAGCAAACCACCGCCGTGCTGAAGGGCGATCATTATGTGCTGAATGGTTCCAAAATCTTCATCACCAATGGCGGCGTGGCAGGCGTGTATATCATTATGGCTATGACGGACAAGTCCCAGGGCAGCCGGGGCATTTCCGCCTTTATTGTGGAAAGATCCTTTCCAGGCTTTTCCGTTGGCCGGGAGGAGAAGAAAATGGGAATCCGCGGCTCCTCCACGGCGGAGCTTGTGATGGAGGACTGCATTGTGCCGAAGGAAAACCTTTTGGGCCGGGAGGGCCAGGGCTATAAAATCGCCCTGCACACCCTGGACGGCGGGCGCATTGGCGTGGCGGCCCAGGCCCTGGGCCTGGGCGAGGGGGCCATCAACGAGGCCATCCAGTACACCAAGGAGCGCATCCAGTTCGGCAAGCGGATAAGCCAGTTCCAGTGGACGCAGTTCCAGCTTGCGGATATGGCCACCAAAATGCAGGCGGCCCAGTATCTCGTCTATGCCGCCGCTGATGCCAAGGATCGCGGCCTGGACTACAGCCAGCAGGCGGCCATGGCCAAGCTGTTCGCCTCCGAGGCGGCCAGCGACGTGACCCGCCGGGCCGTTCAGCTTTTCGGCGGCTACGGCTTCACGCGGGATTACCCGGTGGAGCGGATGATGCGGGACGCGAAGATAACGGAAATCTACGAAGGCACCAGCGAGGCCCAGCGTATGGTCATCGCGCGGGCCTTAGGCGTGAAGTAAGGAGGCGGGACACATGAAAGCGATCGTATGCGTAAAGCAGGTGCCGGACACCTCCGGCAAGGTTGCAGTGAACCCGGACGGAACCTTAAACCGCGCCTCCATGCCCGTTATCACAAACCCGGACGACAGAAGCGCGGTGGAGGCCGCTCTGCAGCTCAAGGATCAATACGGCTGCAAGGTAGTGCTTGTCACCATGGGGCCTGCGGCGGCGGAGAGTATGCTGCGGGAGCTTCTGGCTATGGGCGCGGACGAGGCGTATCTGGTCTCTGACCGGGCCTTCGGCAGGTCGGATACCTTCGCCACCAGCCAAATCGTGGCGGCGGCGGTGCATCACATCGGCCTGGAGCCGGGAGACATCGTCCTCTGTGGCCGACAGGCCATCGACGGGGACACTGCCCAGGTCGGCCCCCAAATCGCGGAAAAGCTGAATCTCCCTCAAGTGACCTATGCCGCCGACATCCAGGTACACGGCTCCACCGTCACCGTCCGGCGTATGCTGGAGGACGGATATATGACCATCCGGGTGGACACCCCCTGCCTTATCACCTGCGTGAAGGAGCTGAACACCCCCCGGTATATGTCCGTACCCGGCATTATGGGCTGCTGGGACAAGCCCCTGACCGTTCTGACCCATGAGGAGCTGAAGGACGAGCCGCTCATCGAGCCGGACACCATCGGCCTGAAGGGTTCCCCCACCAATATTGCCAAGAGCTTCACCCCGCCCCAGAAGGGCGAGGGCGTCATGCTGGAAGGCGCCGGTCGGGAGACCGTGGAAGATCTTGTCAGCCGTCTGACGGCAAAGCACATTCTGTGAGGGGGCGGAAAAAATGAATATAATGAATTGGAACAACACCGACACCGCCGCCTTCCATGGCGTTTGGGTGTACTGCGAGCAACGGGGCGGCGCGCTGATGAGTACCGACCTGGAGCTTTTGAGCCAGGGCCGCCATTTGGCAAACGAGCTGGGAACCGAGCTGTGCGGCGTGCTGTTGGGCGACGGTGTGGACGACCTGGTTCCCGACCTGGGCGGCTCCGGCGCGGATAAGGTCTACGTCTGCAACAGCCCGCTTTTGAAGGACTACACCACAGACGCCCACGCAAAGCTTATCTGCGACCTGGCCCAGACCTATAAGCCGGAAATCATCCTTTTCGGCGCCACGAATCTGGGCCGGGATCTGGCCCCCCGGTGCGCGGCCCGGCTGCACACCGGCCTGTGCGCCGACTGCACCCATCTGGACGTGGACATGGGTACCTATCTGGAATTTCTGCGGGAACACTCCACCCTGGACGAAAAGGGCATTGGGGCGGAGTCCCTGACAGCCCGCTTCGCCGGCGACCTGAAAATGACCCGGCCCGCCTTCGGCGGTCATCTGATGGCCACCATCGTCTGCCCCCGGTTCCGTCCGGCCATGGCCACGGTGCGGCCCGGCGTTATGGTGCGCGCCCCCTATGACGAGGCGCGGGCCAAGGCCGTTCAGGTGATACACCCGGATTTCTCCCTGGCGGAGGGGGACATCCACACCCAGGTTTTGGAGACCGTGAAGGCGGCCAGGGAGCTTGTAGACCTGCTGGGCGCAGACGTTGTGGTCTCCGTTGGCCGGGGCATCGGCAGCGACGTGCAGAAGGGCCTGGCCCTGGGCCAGGAGCTGGCGGACGTGCTGGGCGGCGTGCTGGGCGGCAGCCGCGTGGCCATCGACTCCGGCTGGCTCTCCTCCGACCATCAGGTGGGCCAGACAGGAAAGACGGTTCATCCCAAGCTGTATATCGCCCTGGGCATTTCCGGGGCCATCCAGCACCTGGCCGGAATGCAGGACGCCGGCTGCATCATCGCCGTGAACAAAAACGAGGCCGCCCCCATCTTCGAGGTAGCCGACTACGGCATCACCGGCGACCTGTTCAAGGTCGTCCCCATGATGATAGAGCAATTCCGCGCCGCCAAGCACGCGAAGGCGGCGGTGTAAGGCAGTTTCTCGTAAAAACCACATACAAAAATCCCACCCCAGCCCAGAGGAACACTCCGGGCGGGGTGGGATTTTGTATAAGGCTTTTGCTCTTACTCGGTTTCAATCGCGCTTAAATCAATGCCAACATACTCGGCGGCGGCAGCCAGAACCGTTTCCATTTCATCGGCTTTCCCGGCGCTCTCAGCAACGGAACGGCAGTCGATGACCTGATACTTGTACATGGTGCTGTACCAAAGCTCACCTTCCTCCTCGGAAATATAGCTTACGGTGCAGCCCGCGTCCAGAACGGTGTTCATGTTGGTCTCATAACCATCCCTGGCCAGCTCCAGGCTGTATGCCGCAGTGGCCTTTGCAGCCTCCTCAAACAGAGCCTGCGTACTCTCCGGCATGGCGTTCCACACATCCAGGTTGATGGTAAACGGGTTGCCGGCCACATAGGTTCCCAGCATCAGATAGTTGGTCGCAACCTCGTACCATTTCATGGCGACAGTCGGGTTGAAGGACATCGTCACCGCGTCAAGCACACCTCTGGAGAGGTTCTCATATCCGTCAGGAAGAGACAGGGAGACCACGTCCACGCCCAGGGACAAGAACGCGTTCTGGTTCTGCGCCGCGCCGAATTTGATGCCCTTGATGTCATCAATGCAGGTCAGCGTCTTGGTGGACAGCCAGCAGGTGGTGCCGCCCGCCTGGAAGCCGAGGTATTTCACATTGTTCGCCGCAGCCTCATCGGCAATCAGCGCGGCAGTCTCCTCATTTTCAAAGGTAAGATAGTTGTAGTAATCCAGGGCCGTCTGCTCATCTCCCAGCACCATTGTCGGGAAGTTCAGCAGGGTCAGCGTGTCCAGGAACTGGGTCGTAGCAAGCGCAGCCATATCAACCGCGCCGGACGCGACCATATTCAGCTCCTCACTGGAGGAACAAAGGGTGCCGCCGGTATACAGCTCGATGGTGATGGCACCATTGCTGTGTTCTTCGATGTAATCGCAGAAATACTGGAAATTCTTGCCGCCGTCCTCTGTGGTGCTGAAGCTGGTGGTCGCGGTCAGAGACAGCTCCTCATAGACAGTTCCGTCGGATTGCTCTGTCTCGTCGGCTTCCCCGGCGGTCTCCTCCTGGGTATCCGCGCTCTCCTCCTCCGCGGCAGCGGCCTGGCTGCTTTCGGAATCATTCGAGGCAGTGTCTGAGGATGACCCACAGCCTGCCAGCGCAAGCATGAGGCAGACGATCAGTAGCAGAGACAGTGCAGAAAATAGTTTCTTTTTCATAATTTTTGCTCCTTTTTTTATTTTTATCAGTGCCAGGAAAAAGCTCTCTCCATTATGCTGGCACAAATAAACCTATTAGATTTGGCACGAGATAAATCAGCGGCTGCCATATCGCAATAATGAACACGACGGCCAACTGCGCCACAAAGTAGGGAATGACGCCCTTGAAAATGTGACTGGGGTCGATACGAACCGTGTTTGCAACCGCAAATACATTCATACCGATGGGAGGCGTTACACCGGCCATGCTGCTGACAAATACGAGTACAATGCACAGCATATAGCCATCGAAGCCCAGCCCGGTCAGCAGGGGGAAAACAATGGGAACTGTGATGATGATGGTAGACGCAATGTCCATGACGCATTCACAGAACAGATAGAAAATGATGACCATAATAAATACGCCGAAGGCCGGTATATTCATGGCGTTAATCAGGGAGGAGAAGGCGTCCGGCAGTCCCGTCAGGGTGATGAATCTGCTAAACAGCGTTCCCGCGATAATGATGGGAAACATCCCTGCGTTCATGGTGGCCGCTTCCCAGGTCGTCTTGGCAATCTGTTTCAGCGGTATGCGTTTGAACAGGGAATAGATCACCACTGCCGCTGAGCCAATCGCGCCGCCTACCGTGGCGGAAAACCATCCGCTGAAGGTTCCGCCGATAATCAGGCCGAACAGAATCAAAATCGGCAAAAGCAGCTTCAAAGATGCAAGGCGCATTTTCCAGGTGACGGCCTTGTCCTCCTCCGACACCTCCGGCACCTTGCCCTTCTGTACTCTTGCAATTACGAAGGTGACAACAAACATCACGATGACTGTGATAATGCCCACACTGAGGCCGCACATCAGCGCCGTCCCAATGGACAGGTTTGTCAGAATACAATACTGAATGATAGGGATGCTGGGAGGAATCAGACAGGACAGGCAGGAGGAGCCAGTAATACAGCCCAGGGACAAATCTCTGTCATAGCCGGAACGCTCCAGCTCCGGCAGCGCAATTTTGCTGAACACCACGCTTCCGGCCAGGGAAATGCCGGAGCAGGCTCCGAAAATCGCGTTCGCGCCAATCGTGGCATAGAGCAGTCCGCCCCTTCTCCGGCCAAGCCACACACGCATAGAGGAATATGCACCCTTGGCAATGCCGGTGTCTCCCGACAACGACCCCATCAGCATGAACAGCGGCAACACCGCGTATGTATAGGAGGCTGCCAGGGTAAACGGCGCATTGGTAATCTGCTGCACCATCATAGACGTCCCACCAAGGCAGAAAAAGCCGATGACGGAGGTTAAAAACATGGAAAGGTAAATGGGTGCCCCGATCAGAACCAGAACAAACATTACCAAAAACAGAACAAGTCCAGTTGTCGCAGCTACTGTCATAGGTCTCCCTCCTCGTCTACCTGGTTGTTGGGGGCAGGATTCTGTTCGGACTGCTTAAATTCGTAGTAGCTTGGATAAACGCAAGCCCGTACCACACACCATACGTTGGTCAGCGCCAGGAGGAACAGGCCTATGCTCATCAGAAGGGCAAAGGGCCAGAGATAAAATCCGCTCGCGCCGTTGCTTTTGCTGGCAAGGGAAAATTTGCTGATTGTAAGTACAATGCCGTAATATCCGAACAGACCGTTGATGGCAATGCCGACCAGGTAAAAGATAAAGGTGTTAGTCAGTAATTGGGTCGTTAAGTCTTTAAGTCCGTTTTATTGGAC
>JAJQCH010000101.1 GCA_021202795.1 Oscillospiraceae bacterium | reverse complement strand
GCTCCGCCCCGCCCCCGGAACCGGCCCAGGAGGTGCCGGAGATCATCCTCCCCGACCCGCCCCACGCGGAGCCTATGGACAAAAACGAATAACCAAAGGGAGCTGTACCCAATTCGGTACAGCTCCCTTTTTTGGTTGTTGGATTTGGCAATCAGGCCCGGTCGGTGGGCAGTCCGGCGCGCTCGCGCTCGCGGATGGCGTCCTTGCGGGACAGATTCACACGGCCACGCTCGTCGATTTCCGTGACCTTGACCCATGTCCAGTCGCCTACATTCAGCACGTCCTCTACCTTCTCGGTGCGCTTGAACTCCAGATCCTTGATGTGAACCATGCCGTCCTTCCCCGGAACCAGCTCGATGAACGCGCCGATGGGGATGATACGCACACACTGACCATAGTACAGCGCCCCCACCTCCGGGACAAAGACGATATTGTCAATGGTCTGTTTGGCGGCCCGGCAGGCTTCGATGTTCTCAGAGGCGATGAAAATGGAGCCGTCGTCCTCGATGTCGATTTTGCAGCCGGTGTCGGCGGTGATCTTCTGAATGACCTTGCCGCCGGAGCCGATGACCTCGCGGATCTTGTCGGGGTTGATCTGCATACGGATCATCTTCGGGGCGCTGGCAGCCAGCTCCTTGCGGGGTTCGGCAATGGCGGGGAGCATGACCTCGTCCAAAATCTGGATGCGGGCCTCGTGGGTGATCTCCAGGGCGTTTTTCACGATCTCGTGCTTCAGACCGTCGTTTTTCAGATCCATCTGAATGGCGGTGATGCCCTTCTTGGTACCGGCCACCTTGAAGTCCATCTCTCCGTGGAAGTCCTCCACGCCCTGGATGTCGATGAAGGTGGTGAAGTCGTCCCCGTCCTGGATAAGGCCGCAGCTAATGCCGGCCACAGGGGCCTTCAGAGGAACGCCGGCGGCCATCAGGCTCATAGTGGTGCCGCAGATGGAACCCTGGCTGGTGGAGCCGTTGGAGGACAGCACCTCGCTGACCACGCGGATGGCGTAAGGGAACTCGTCCACGCTGGGGATGACGGCCTCCAGCGCCTTCTCTACCAATGCGCCGTGGCCCTGCTCCCGGCGGCTGGTGGAGCGGCTGGCTCTGGCCTCGCCGGTGGAGTAGCTGGGCATATTGTAGTGGTGCATGAACCGCTTTTCCGTGTCCTCCCAGATGGTGTCCAGCTTCTGGGCGGCGGAGAGGGTGTTCAGGGTAGTGATGGAAAGCACCTGGGTCTGTCCGCGGGTGAACAGGGCGGAGCCGTGTACGCCGGGGACGACGTCCACCTCGGCGGCCAGGGGCCGGATCTCGTTCATGGCCCGGCCATCCACGCGCTTGCCGGCCAGCAGCCACTTTTTGACCACCTTCTTTTGCAGGCGGTAGATGATCTCATCCATATACTGCATCATGTCCGGGTGGGCTTCCTCATATTTCTCCTCCATGGCGGAGATCCACTCGTTGACGCGGGCTTCGCGGACGTTCTTGTCGTCCGTATCCATGCAGTATTCCATGCCCTCGAACTCGTTGGCCACCAGCGTGTCGAACAGCTCGTCGTCAAAGGCGGCGTGTTCATACTCAAACTTGGGCTTGCCTACCTCGGCCACCATCTGGTCGATCAGGTCAAGGACGGGCTGGAGCTTCTCGTGGGCCTGCACAATGCCCTCGTACATGATGTCGTCGGGGATCTCCTTGGCCTCCGCCTCGATCATGACGATTTTCTGGTGGGTGGCCGCCACGGTGACGGTCATCTGGTTCACGGCTTTCTCCGCATGGGTGGGGTTAAAGAGATATTTCTCCCCGTCCCAGCCCAGGACGATACCGGCCAGGGGGCCGTTGAAGGGGATGTCGGAAATAGCCACAGCCGCCGCCGCGCCGATCATGGCGGTGATCTCCGGGGAGCAGTCCCGGTCTACGTTCATCACCTCGCAGGCGATGACCACGTCGTTGCGCAGGTCGGAGGGAAACAGGGGGCGCATGGGCCGATCGATAAGGCGGGAAGCCAGCACGGCGGGCAGAGAGGGCTTGCCCTCCCGGCGCATGAAGGAGCCGGGGATGCGGCCCACGGCGTAGAGCTTTTCATTGAAATCCACAGCGAGAGGGAAGTAGTCGATGCCGTCCTTGGGCCGGGCGGAGGCGGTGACGGTGCAGAGAACCGTGGTGTCGCCATACTGGGTGTAGACGGCGGCGTTGCACAGCTCCGCCATGCGGCCTACCTCCATCTTCAGGGGACGACCGCAGAAGTCCAGCTCCCAGCGGTGAAGGGTGTCAAATGTTTTGTGCTTGATGATCATTGTCTTTTGTATCCTTTCCTATACTCCAAATCTATTCCAGGAAAGCCGGAAACCGGCTTAAACTGCATGGCATTTACCGGGATATAAAATATGGGAGGACATATTCACTTGTCCTCCCATAAAAACCTTCATATCCCTCAGATACAAGTAATCAATCAGTGAATTACTTGCGGATGCCCAGCTTGGCGATGATGGCGCGGTAACGCTCGATGTCGTTTTTCGCCACATAGTCCAGCAGGCGGCGGCGCTTGCCGATCATTTTGAACAGACCCTGACGGCTGTGATTGTCCTTTTTGTGAACCTTCAGATGCTCGGTGAGCTGGTTGATGCGCTCGGTCAGGATGGCGATCTGAACCTCCGGGGAGCCGGTGTCGCCCTCGTGGGTCTTGTTGGCCTCGATGATTGCGGTCTTCTGGTCTTTGGTTATCATTGCTTGTTGCCTTTCCTTTCGGTGATATACTATACCGTCCGGCTGAGTATGGGGCGGCGCCCCAAACTAAGTCCGTCGGCTCAAACATGGATACTATATCACACAAAAGTTCGGTTGTCAAAACATATTTGCGCAGACATGAAAAGATTGGTTTACGGCTCCAGTTGTTCCTTGTCCTTGGGCAGTGCAAGATTCAGGATTACGGCCACCAGGCAGGCGGGGACGATGCCGCTCTCTCCGAAGAGATTGCTGATGAAGCTGGGCATATACTGCAAAGCGGTGCTGTGGGCGCCGATGCCATAGCCCAGGCCGAGGGAGATGGCCACGATGGTGGCGTTCCGCCCGGTGAGAGGTTCCTTGGTGATCAGGTTGACGCCGGAGACCACGATGGAGGCGAACATCATAACGGCGGCGCCGCCCAGCACGGACTGGGGCATAATGGACACGATCGCGCCCACCTTGGGCAGCAGACCGCACAGCACAAGGAATATGGCGCCGCAGGCGATGGCAAAGCGGTTGACGACCTTTGTGATGCCCACCAGTCCCACGTTCTGGGAAAAGGAGGTGTTCGGCAAAACGCCGAACAGAGAGGCAAAGGTGGAGCCGATGCCGTCGCAGATCACCGCGCCGGAAAGCTCTCTGTCCGTAGGCTCCCGATTGAAGCCGCCCTCGGTCACGCCTGCCGTGTCGCCCACGGTCTCCACGGCGGTGACGATGAACATGATCAGCATGGGCAGTATGGCGGAGATATTAAACTGGAGCTTCACGGGGAACAGCTTGGGAACGGCAAACCAGGAGGCGTCCGCTACCTGACTCCACTGCACCACCCAGGAATAAGTATATTCCGTTCCGTCCGCCGCGATCCCGGTGGTGGGCATGATAAAGCCCATGACGGTGGCGACGATATATCCGGCGATGATGCCAAGCAGGATGGCGGTCTGGGAGACAAAGCCCTTGCCGAAATATTTCAGGCAGATGATGACGATCAGCACGAACAGGCCCAAAAGCAGGTTGGCGGTGGAGCCGAAGTCCGTGTTGCTGTTGCCGCCGCCAAAGAAGTTGATGCCCACGCTCAAAAGACTCAGGCCGATGGCCATGACCACCGTGCCGGTGACGACAGGCGGGAAGAATTTCCGCAGAGGCTTGATGAAAAAGCCCAGTACGCCCTCCCACAGGCCGCCAATCAGGCAGGCCCCCATGACTGCGCCATAGGCGTAGATGCCGGTCTCCACGCTGGTGGTTATGGTTCCGGCGGCGACGCCGGCGATCATGCTGGCGGCGACGCTGTTGTTCATACCGATGAAGCCGGAGCTGGTACCCATGACGATGGGCAGCCGCGCGCCGATGCGCCAGATGGGATAGAGCTGCACCAGCGTGACCAGACCGGCTACCAGCATGGCGTTTTGCAGCAGAGATACGCGCAGAGCGGCATAGTCCTGCAGGGTAATGCCGCATATGGCCATAAGGGACAGCAGCGGCGTCAGGTTTCCAACAAACATGGCCATGACGTGCTGGAGGCCCAGCGGAATGGCCTGACGCAGCGGGATGCGCCCGTCCAGCTCATAGGGACTGGTATAAACGGCTTTTTTTTCGGTTTTGTCCATAGTCGCTCCTTCTTTCCTCATATGATATGGAGAATGGGACACGAATCGGACGCAGGTCCTACTCATGCCCCATTGCATTGTGTATAGAATAACAGATACAGACAAAAATGTCAATGAAAAAAGCATAAAAACACTGATGCCTGATATATATTTGGTTACTTCCGATGCTCCGCCTTCATGCGGCGCTCGTGGTTCAGTATGCGCTTGCGCAGGCGCAGATGCTCCGGCGTGACCTCCAGCAGCTCGTCGTCGGCCATAAACTCAAGGCACTGCTCCAGGCTCATCTGCCGGGGCGGGACAAGGCGCAGGGCCTCGTCGGAGCCGGAGGCGCGGGTATTGGTCAGGTGCTTGGAGCGGCAGACGTTTACCACCACGTCCTCCTTTTTGGGACACTCGCCCACGATCATGCCCTCGTATACGTCCGTGCCGGGGCCGATGAACAGCGCGCCTCTGTCCTGAGCGTTCCAGAGGCCGTAGGCCACCGCCTGGCCGGTCTCGAAGGCCACCAGGGAGCCGGTGTTCCGCCGCTTCAGATCCCCCTTCATGGGGGCGTAGGAGTCGAACACGGAGGCCATAATGCCCTCGCCGCGGGTATCGGTCAGAAACTCGCTGCGGTAGCCGAACAGCCCCCGGCTGGGGACGAGGAATTCCAGCTTCATCCGGCTGCCAACCGGGTTCATCTGGATGAACTCGCCCTTGCGCATACCCAGCTTTTCCATGACGGAACCCATGCACTCGGAAGGAACGTCCAGCACCACCCGCTCCATAGGCTCGCATTTTTTGCCGTCGATTTCCTTAAACAATACGCGGGGCGGGGAGACCTGGAACTCGTACCCCTCCCGGCGCATGGTCTCGATGAGGATGGACAGGTGCATTTCTCCCCGTCCGGCCACGTTGAAGGCGTCGGTAGAATCCGTTTCCGTCACCCGCAGGGACACGTCCTTCAATGTCTCCTGATCCAGACGCTGGCGGATGTTCCGGCTTGTGACCCATTTGCCCTCCCGTCCGGCATAGGGACTGTCGTTGACGGAGAAGGTCATCTCGATGGTGGGGGCGGAGATCTTCACGAAGGGCAGCGGCTCCACCGCCTCCGGGGCGCAGATGGTGTCCCCGATGGTCACGTCCCCAATGCCGCTCATGGCGATGATGCTGCCGGCCTCCGCCTGCTCCACCGCTACCCGGCCCAGAGGCTCGTATTCATAGAGACTCACGGCCTTGGCCTTACGGATGGGCCGCTCCTCATGATAATCGCAGACGGTGATTTCCTGGTTCTGGCTGACCCGGCCCCGCTGGATAAGACCGATGGCAATGCGGCCCACATAGTCGTTATAGTCCAGGGAGCTTACCAACATCTGGAACGGCTCCTCCACCCGCCGCTCCGGGGCGGGGATATAGTCCACAATGGCGTCGAACAGGGGGGTCAGGTCTGTCCCCTTCACGTCGGGGGAGACGGAGCAAATGCCCTCCCGGGCGGAGGCGAACAGCATGGGGGAGTCGAGCTGCTCATCGGTGCAGCCCAAGTCCATCAGAAGCTCCAACACCTCGTCGATGACCTCATACACCCGCTGGTCGGGCCGGTCGATTTTATTCACCACCACAATGACCTTGTGGCCGAGCTGCAAGGCGTGCTCCAGCACAAACCGGGTCTGGGGCATCGGGCCTTCCGCCGCGTCCACCAGCAGGAGAACGCCGTTGACCATTTTCAGTATGCGCTCCACCTCGCCGCCGAAATCCGCGTGGCCCGGTGTGTCCACGATGTTGATTTTGGTGTCCTTATAATGGATGGCGGTGTTTTTCGCCAGAATCGTAATGCCCCGCTCCCGCTCCAGGTCGCCGGAGTCCATGACCCGCTCCATGACCTGCTGATTGGCCCGGAAGGCCCCGGACTGGCGGAGCATGGCGTCCACCAGGGTGGTCTTCCCGTGGTCAACGTGGGCGATAATGGCAATGTTTCTCAAATCCTGCATGACAATCTCACTCTTTTCTTAGGTGTATAGGTATATATGTGTTTGGTGTTAGTCAGTAATTGGGTCGTTAAGTCTTTAAGTCCGTTTTATTGGACA
>JAJQCH010000171.1 GCA_021202795.1 Oscillospiraceae bacterium | reverse complement strand
AATCACTATGGATTTTCTTTTTCAAGTGTCCATCTTCATTATGCAATCAACCTAAAAATAAAAATCCATAAGGAGAGGAAATCATGAAAAGCCTTAAAAAAATCCTGTCATTCATGCTCGTTCTCGCCATCATTCTCAGCCTGGCTCTTTGCTTTGGCGTGAGCGCGATGGCCTCCACCAGCACCAGCAACGCTGCCGTGCAGGCAGCCGCCGACGGTGTGTTCCACGTTGTAGGCTACTACTCCTACGAGTACCTGTACAACACCTATGTGGACGACCCCATTTTGGGATTCGTCTCCACCTATGACTACCTCAACTACTACTATGACTACACCTATGGCGACGCCGCCGTCGCCGGCAGCGCCTTCCTGATCGGCTACAACTCCAGCGGTCAGGCGGTGCTTCTCTCCAACTACCACGTAACCGAGAATGAAACCGCCGGTATCTACTATGACGAAAACGGCGTTACCATTTCCAGCTTCAATATATACGACCACTTCGCCGTGTCCATTCTGGGTACCACCGTGGTGGAGGTAGATGTGGCCAACAGCAACTCTGAGTATGACTTCTCCATCCTCTACGCCCAGGGTACCATCGCCAACCGTTCCGTCCTCGCGCTGAACCCGGACACCCAGAATACCACCGAGGTCTGCTACGCCCTTGGCTTCCCCGCCGAGCTGAGTTCCATTATGAAGGACGTGGACTTCACCACCAGCTCCGTCACCGTCACCCAGGGTACCATCACCAACGTGACCAGCATCTCCTCCCAGTATGACACCTCCGGACTGCTCGTTCCCGTTTACCAGACCAACGCCACCATCTCCAGCGGCTGCTCCGGCGGCCCCCTGGTCAACTCCAACGGCGAGGTCATCGGCATCAACTCCTATTCCTACACCACCGAGGAAGCCAACAACTATTACTATGCCATCCAGATCTCGAAGGTCTGCGAGGCTCTGGATTACCTGGGCATAGAGTGGACGGACGCCAGCCAGAATACAGACCCCACTCCCACTCCAGAGCCTGAACCCACTGAAGCGGTGGAGGTAGTGACCGAAGTCACCGAGGCCCCCGCTCCCACGGAGGAGCCGGCTGCCACGGAGGAACCTGCCGTCGCCACCCCGGAGCCGGAGGCTGAAAGCTCTATCCCCTGGGCTATCATCATTATCATTGCGGCGGTCATCGTGGTAGCCATCATTGTGGTCGTGATCATCATGGTCACAGGCAAGAGCAAGAAGACAGACGGCAAGTCCTCCTCCAACAGCGACTACCAGCGCACCCTGTCCCAGCCCCAGTCCTATGACAACGACCGGCCCACCGATATTTTGGGCGGCGGCTATGACGACCAGGCTACCACCATTCTGGGCGGCAACGGCGGCGCGAAGGTCTGCCTGGTGCGTGAATCCACCGGCGAGCGCGTTCCCATCAACAAGACCGTGTTCCGCATCGGCAGCAAGCGGGGTTCTGTGGACTATGTCATCACCAACAACACCGCTATCAGCCGGAATCATGCCTCTATCGTGAGCCGGAACGGGGAGTACTTCATCCTGGACAACAACTCCTCCAACTTCACCTTCGTCAACGGAACGCAGCTTACCCCCAACACGGAGGTTCGCATCCACGAGGGCGACAGCATCCGCCTGGCGGACGAGAATTTCCGCTTCGAGAACGCCTGATTTCCCATTACAATCCAATACCGCGCCTCTCCTCAGAGGCGCGGTATGCGATATATGGTACAAATTCATAAAAGTGTTCGTTTTAGAGGAATATCTATGGATTATACAATTTGGGCCAGCACTGACTGCGGCCTGCGTAAAAAAAGCAACCAGGACAGCATCTCTCTGACCGTGGCGGACACGCCCATGGGCAAGTGCTGCTTCGGCATTGTGTGCGACGGCATGGGCGGTCTTTCCGACGGAGAGGTGGCCAGCGGCACGGTGATCCAGCAGTTCCGCCATTGGTTCGAGTCCTCCTTCCCCCTGATACTGGCAGAGGGCGGGGACGTAATGAAGGAGGTATCCATCCAGTGGGATGTGCTGGCCTCCCGCCTGAACGAGTGCATCCGCACCAACGGCGCGGCCCAGGGTATCCGCCTTGGCACCACCGCCACGGTAATCCTGTTTTATCAGGATCAGTACATCATCATGAACATCGGCGACACCCGGATATATGAGATCACCGGCGAGGGCATCACCCAGCTTACGGAGGATCAGACCTTCGTCAACCGGGAGGTGAAGGAAGGCCGCATGACCGAGGAGGAGGCCCGCATGGACGAGCGGCGCAACATTCTTCTGCAATGCATCGGCGCTTCTCCCAGCGTCTACCCGGACACCTACAGCGGCACCACCAAGCGGGACGCCATCTATATGCTGTGCGTGGACGGCTTCCGGCATGAGATCTCCTCAGAGGAGTTTGCCTACTACTTCAGTCCCCAGCTCGTTTACACCAAAAAGGAAATAGAAAAGAGCTGCGCTTACCTCATCAGTGAGAATATGCGCCGCCACGAGCAGGACAACATCACCGTCGGCATTATCAGAACAAGCTGACGCTTCTTTTTGCGAGAAAAATATATTCCGCGCCCGCCATGCGCGGAAGAGGGAGTGAAGAATACATATGCTGGAAATAGGCTCCGTACTGGACGGCAAATATAAAATCCTGAACCAGATCGGCAAGGGCGGCATGAGCGTTGTCTATCTGGCTATGAACGAAAAGGCAAATCAGCAGTGGGCGGTGAAGGAGGTTCGCAAGGACGGCGTCCGTAACTACGAGATCGTGAAGCAGGGTCTTGTGGCGGAGACCGATATTCTGAAAAAGCTGAACCATCCTCATCTGCCCCGCATCATTGACGTGATCGACAAGGAAGACTCCTTCGTCATCGTCATGGACTATATCGAGGGCAACTCTCTGGCTAAGGCCCTGGAGGAGCATGGGGCGCTGCCGGAGGAATATGTAGTGTTCTGGGCCAAGCAGATCTGCGACGTGCTGCAATACCTCCACACCCGCCAGCCGCCGATTATCTATCGGGATCTGAAGCCCTCCAACATCATGCTCAAGCCGGACGGCAACATCTCCATCATCGACTTCGGCACCGCGAGAGAATTTAAGGCCGGCAACGTAAAGGACACCGTCACCCTGGGAACCGAGGGCTACGCCGCTCCGGAGCAGTACGGCAATCAGGGCCAGACCGACCCCCGCACGGACATCTATAACCTGGGGGCCACCATGTACCACCTGGTCACAGGGTATACCCCCCACCCCAGCGCGGAACCGTATCACGGCATGGTTCCCATCCGGGAGATAGATCCCAGCCTCTCCCCGGATCTGGAGCAGATTATCCTGAAATGCACCAGACAGAATCCTCGCGACCGCTATCAGGACTGCGTGGAGCTGATGTATGACCTGGAACACATCGGCACAGGAGACAAGAACGCCGTCCGCAAGGTGAGAACCTTTTTCGTCACGGCAGCCCTGTGCGTCGTTATGGTGCTGGCCGGATCCCTTTGCCTGGGAATCAGCGGCAGCCAGGTGACGGACACCTATGAGTCGAAAATCGCGGAGGCAAGCGACGGCACCAGCGCCCTGTCCAATTCAGAGCGCATCGCCCTGTGCGAGGAGGCCATCGGCCTGGACGCCGGCACCCTTGACGCCTATGAGACGCTTCTGAACATCATCTCCTCCACAGAGTCTTACTGCGAGGACGCGAACATCACCTCCGCCGAGTTTTCCAAGCTGTCCCTGCTGTCCAAAAACATCTCCGTTATCGCGGATAAATACGATGACGACACTGCCCTGGGCGAGCTGCTCTATGACACGGGCCACGCCATCTGGTTCTATTACCTCTCCAGCGAGGGCAGCGATGAGGAAATGCGCATGAACCAGGCCCTGAGCTGGTTTGGGCTGGCGACGAAATATCTGCCGGAGGGCAACCAGTACTACACGCTGGCCAATCTGTATTACAACATCGCCGACTATAATCTGCACATCCAGACAAAAATCGACGACGACACGGACAAGGGCGAGTACGGCTCCTATTGGACGGAGCTGCCCCAAATGGTGGAATCCGCCTCCACGGAGACGGACTATGCCCAGCTCCAGATATACCGCATGGCGGTCAACTCCATCATCAAATATTATAAGCAGTTTTCCAACGACGGCGTTTCCGTTTCGGATATGCTGTCCATGCTGGACGAGGCGGAAAGCGTTCTGTCCCAGATGTCCTTTAACAGCGAGGCCAACGCCACCGCCTGCGAGGACGTGCTGGCCAGCATTGAGACCGCCCGGAAAAACGTGAATCTGATGGGCTGAAAGGGGGATGAAGCATACATATGGAAAGCTATGAGATTTTTCGATACGTCTCCTACGGCTGCTACGCCGTGGCCGGCGTCCTTCTGATTGCGCTGATATTCATGCTCATTCTCTGGAAGATCCCACAACTGGTGGGCTATCTCTCTGGCCGCGCCCGCCGCAAGGGCATTGCCCGGATGCGCCAGGGCGAGGTGGGCGTCACCGGCAACACGGTGATCGACATGAACCAGTTGGATAAGCAGCTTCACAGCTCTGGCCGCCTCAACAGGCGAACCACGGGCCGGACGGCAAGGCAGCCCGCCCCGCCGCCTATGAGTAGCCCTCAGCCCATCCCGCCTCAGGAGTCCCCCCGTCAGGAGCCTGGTACCCGGCCCCTTCAGCAGGAGCCGCAGCGCCAGCCGGTGTATGCCGCCGCCCCCGCCTACAGCGAGCCGGAGACTGTGGTCATCACCCACACCT
This sequence comes from Oscillospiraceae bacterium, assembly GCA_021202795.1. GTDB lineage: Bacteria > Bacillota > Clostridia > Oscillospirales > Oscillospiraceae > CAJOIG01. The sequence continues at coordinate 1,798 of JAJQCH010000171.1, read as the reverse complement.
CCAACCTGAGCGGCGATCCGGTTCAGCAAGAGCTGATTCAGCCCGTCCCTTTGACCATTCTGGACGACATTGTTCTGATACACACCAACAAGTTCATCGAAATCGAATAAAGCATCAGAGAAATCAAACCTTCCGGCCAGCAGCTTCACGCTGCTGGCCGCTTTTTTGCGGGACATTCTTTCCCCTCGCAGATGCCAAAAAGGAGCAACGCCCATGGACGCCGCCCCTTTTTCCGTTCATTCCATTTCCTGTTTTTCCTTTATAAGAGGACTCGCATTACTCTATCTGGCTTTTATCCACCAGTTCGATTTCCAAATCGAAGGTCTCCCCGTCCCGATAGACGGTCAGGATGATGGTGTCCCCCACCTCGTAGCCCTCTTTTATCAGATTCACATCGGCCACAGAGGTGACGGCTTCGCCGTTCACGGCGGTGATTACGTCGCCCGCCTGGAGGCCCTTTTCCAAAGCGTCAGAGCCTTCGCTGACCTCGGACACATAGATTCCCTCCGGCAGATTGTACAGCTCCATAGCCTCCGCGCTGACAGAACCGGCCACAATACCGATGGTCGGCTCGCCCAGCACTACGCCGTATTCGATGAGCTGGTCGGCTACCTCCTTCACCACCGAGGACGGAATGGCAAAGCCGATGCCCTCCACCGTGGAGTAATAGGTGGACATGATTTTCATGTTGGTGATGCCCACCACCTGTCCATAGGCATTGATCAGCGGGCCGCCGGAATTGCCCTCGTTCAGGGCGGCGTTCGTTTGCAGAAGTGTCATGGTGTGGCCGTTATAGGTGATGTTTCTGTTAATGGCGGATATAATGCCGTTGGTCATGGTGCCGGAATAGGTCTCCCCCAGGGGATTTCCGATGGCGATGGCCTGATCCCCCACCCGGAGCGCGTCGGAATCGCCAAACTCCGCATAGGGCAGATTCTCCCCGTCGATGTATAAAACGGCAATGTCGCTGGATTCGTCAGAACCCACAAGAAGAGCCTCGTACTCCGTTCCGTCAGAAAACTTCACCGTCGCCGCATCACAGCCCTCCAGCACATGGGTATTGGTGATAATGTATCCGTCGGCGGTGAACACCACTCCCGTACCGTAGCTGTATTCATACCCCTCGATGTAGGCGGTGATACCCACCACCGCAGGGCTGACCAGGTCGTAAATATCCTGAAGGGACAGCTCCTCTCCCTGGGCCTCCGCCAGCGTCAGGGTAACGCCGGTGCCGGTCTCCGCCGCAGGGATAGTGATTTCGCTGGAGGTGGAGTAGTACGCCTCGAAATATTCCTGATAGTCGTCATATACGCTGCCGCCGTCCGACTCGCCGGAGTCCGTTCCGCTGTCTCCGTTGGGGATTACGATAACCGCCGACGATCCGCCGTCCGCCGTCTGACTGGAAAGATTTTTTAGCTGCATGGTGATTTGCCATAAAGCTACGCCCAAAGCCACACAAACCAACAACGCGCAGGCGGAGAGCGAAATAATCTTCGTTCTCCGCCGCCTTTTGGCTTTTTGCCCCTCAAAACCAGCGGAGCGGGGGGGAGGTTGGTGTGTGGAACAACCCGCTTCCGCCGGCTGGGGTATGACCACATGGGACGGATCTTTATACCAGTTCGCCTGCTCCGTGGATGAAGAATACCAATCCGCCGGACGGCGTGTGCTGTGTTCAGGCATTGAAAGTCCTCCTTAGGGCCGGATTCAGTATACTATACACCGGCCATTAAAATATGAATTAATTTTTAGGTCGATTGTAAAATGAAGTTGAACACCTAAAAAATCCATAGCAATTGAA
>JAJQCH010000061.1 GCA_021202795.1 Oscillospiraceae bacterium | reverse complement strand
AATCACTATGGATTTTCTTTTTCAAGTGTCCATCTTCATTATGCAATCAACCTTCAAAATTTACTTACATTGGGCTGTCTTTTTGTGTTATCATATGGTCGATAAAAGCTTATAAATGCGTGTAGCATACGTTGTGTTCGCAAGGCGTGTTGCCCTTTCAGGAGGCTGAAGGGGGACGCGCCTTTTTTGTTGCGGCGCATTTATCATCTGTCATCAGATTTCAGGAACAGGAGAAATGATTATGCCGAAAACGAAAAAACAGGGGGTCATCTTTGGCCTCATCATGTCCTATGCCATGGCCTACGGGATGGAGGTTTACAACGTGGCCATCAAGGAGGGCGTGACGCTGGCCGCCGGCGGACTTAGCAACATGACGAACATCGTCTTCTGGGACGCGCTGATCGAGGCGTCCTATATGGGGCTGTTCGTCTTTATCGTTTCCAATCTGTACGGCAACCGCTTCGGGGCCGCCTTCGCCGCCAGACACAGCGACCCGGAAAAGGATAACCCCTATGTCTGCCAGCTTCTGCGCCAGGGGGCGACGGTGGCGGTCATGTGTCCGTCCATGAGCCTGATCGCGTCTGTGCTGTTCAACGTTATTCTCGCCGGTGCGCCTGTCGTTCAGCTTCCGGCCATTTGGGTGGGGACGGTACTGAAAAACTTCCCCATGGCCTTTTTCTGGAATTTCTTTGCTGCGGCCCCCTTCACCCACTGGATCTGCGGAAAGCTGTTTCGGGACAAATAACGGCACATACCGCAGAGCGCTTGCATATTCAAAAAGATAAGCGTACAATAGCGTCACTGGTTATGGATAGATTCCAATTCGTATGACGTCGCGCCTCTTTCCGGCGGGACAGGCGGGTGAGAGTTTGTGAACCTGGCCTGAATTTTTGGAAAGAAGGAACGATTTATGCCAGTCGATGCAAACGACTATTTGAAAACAGAGCGGCTGGGACGGCTGATGAGAAAATATGCCGTCCCCTGCGTGGTGTCCATGCTGGTGGCGGCGCTGTATAACATCGTCGATCAGATATTTATTGCCAACGCCTCCTATCTCGGCTCCTATGGAAACGCTGCCAACACGGTGGTGTTCCCCATGACCGTGGTGGCCGTCTCCATTGCGGTGATGATTGGGGACGGATGCTGTACCTTCGTCAGCATAAGCCTGGGCGCGGGACGGGGCAAAGACGCAAGCCGGGGCGTGGGAAACGCGGTGGCCGCCGTCATCGGCGTGGGCCTTGTGCTGACGGCGATATATCTCATCTTCCAGGAGCCTATCCTGACGGCCTTTGGCGCGAGGGTGAACGACGAGACCTTCCGCTTGTCCAAGGAATATTTTCTGTGGATCACCCTGGGGATCCCCTTTTATATGTTCGGGCAGGCTATGAATCCCATCATCCGCTCGGACGGCAGCCCCGGCTACGCCATGACGACCTTGGTGCTGGGGGCGGTGTTCAACATTATTTTTGACCCCATCTGTATTTATGTGCTGCAATGGGGCATGATGGGCGCTGCCGTGGCGACCATTGGCGGGCAGATATTGTCGGCGGTCATGGCGGCGGTCTATCTGCGCCGGATGAAAACCACGCCGCTGCACAGGGACTGCTTTGTCATTCGGTGGAAGCTGCTGGGGAAAATGCTCTCCATGGGCATGGCCAGCTTCCTGTCTCAGATTTCCATTGTCCTTTCCATGGCGGCCACCATCAATATGGCGGTGAAGTATGGGGCGCTTGACCCGGTGTTCGGCCAGGAGGCGTATTCTCAGATCCCCACTGCCATTGCGGGGATCGTGTCGAAATTCTTCCAGATTGTCATATCCATCTCTGCGGGCCTTGCCGCCGGCTGCATCCCCATTGCAGGGTATAATATCGGCGCGGGGCGGAACGACCGGGTGCTGGGACTGATGAAGCGGCTGATGGCGGCGGAAGCTCTGGTGGGGCTTGTATCGTCGCTGATTTTCCTTATCCTTCCCAACCAGCTTATGCAGGTGTTCGGCGCGGGGAACGAGAGCGCCTATTACACGGAGTTTGCCGTCTGGTTCATCCGCTGTCAGCTATGTCTGCTGCCGCTGGCCTGTCTCAACAAGGGGAGCTTCATTTTCCTTCAGTCTCTGGGCCGGGCAAGAGCCGCCTCTGTGCTGTCGATTGTGAGGGAATTTGTTTTGGGCGTGGGCTTTGCCCTGCTGCTGCCCGCGATATGGGGTCTTTACGCCCTGCCCTTCTTCATGCCCGCCGCCGACACGGTGACGTTTATTGCCGTGGCCGCCGTTCTGCTCCGCGTAGTCAGAAGCCTGAAGACATCCGCCCCTGCGGAAGAGCCGGAGGCTCCCAAAACCGAAGATTGCTGACGCCTCTTATCAGAGACGACAAACCGCCCTCCCGGCAACGGGAGGGCGGCTCGCTCTATGTTGGAAAGGAACGATGAAGAAGAAAACTTATTTAACCAGGATGACGACCCCGGTATAATCTCCGGCGGTCAGGGAATCGACCTGGGTGCCGGTGGTGTAATCATAGGTGAGATCCTCGTTGTCCAGCTCGCAGTCCACGTAGATCTCCAGCTCCTGGCCCTCGGCGGCTTCGATGACAGCGCCCTCGGCCACGGTCAGGCTGTACAGGCTGGAATCGCCGGTGACGGTCCAGGTGGAATCGCCGTCGATGGTCATGCGAACGCCCCAAACGGTCTCATAGGTCTCGTCCGGGCAGAGGGTGGCGATGATGGTGTCAGCGTCCAGACCCAGCTCGTCGCACTCGTCAGACCAGTTGTCGGCTACCAGGGTGGTGATGTAATCCACCCACCCGGCGCGGGTGCCGGAGACCACAGCGCCGGTCAGGTCAGCGTTCTCCAGGGCCAGATCCATCTTGCGCTGATAGTCCTGATGGAGGATGTCGCCGGTCAGCTCCATATCCTTGATGACGGTGTTGATGCCGTAATACTCCTCGCCGTCGGCCACCATGATGCCGCTGGCGTTGGTGTCATAGCCAACAACGGACTGAACGGCCACGCCGTTGCCGCTCTCCACAATGCAGTCGTCCAGGGTCAGATCCACGTTCTCGCTGCGGATGGAGATGGCGGAGCCGTGGAAGGACTTCATGAAGAAGTAGGACGCGCCCACGGCCAGGTCGTCCAGGTAATCGGAGGCGTAAACCTCCAGGGTGTCGATCAGCTCGTTGCCGTCCCGATCCACCACGTTGGCGGAGTCGAGGATGGTGTGATGGGCGTTGAAAATGCCGATCATGTCGTCGGCGCTGGAGGAGTCGGCCTGCATGGTGATGGCGCTGGTCACGCCGCCGATGTAGCTCCAGCCGTCCTCCAGAACGGTCTCAAGCTCCACGCCGTCGGCACAGGCCAGAGCCTCGTCGGAGGCGTCGTCCAGGTCGCCCACATACATGAATCCGGCGGCGCAGACGATGGAACCAAACTGGGCGGAAGCCGCATAGGAGCCATAGAAATAAGCGGTGTTCTCCTGCCCGACACGGCCAAGAGAATAGATGCTGTAGCCGCCTACTGTGTTCACGGAGTAGCTGCCCACAATGTAGACGTTGGCGTTATAGCAGCCGTCCAGGGAGAAAGCGCCCCAGTCGCTGGAGATAACGTCGTCGTTATAGAAATAAGTGGTGCCGGAGGACTCGATGAGAGTGGGCCGGGAGCTTGCGTACATACAAATCAGGCCCGGCGCGGAGGATCCCTCGCCCTCGGAGCCGACGGCAATGACGGTGGAGTTTTTGATGACAGCGGTGTTCAGACTGGTGGTCAGGCGGATGCCGCTGCGCTTGTACCCGGCGGTGTAGATGTAGGTGTTGTCGATGACGATGTCGGACACGCCCACATACAGGCCCACGCCCTCATAGCCCTCGGACACGTCCTGATAGTCACGGACGTCGCTGCCGGACAGGGCGTTTTCCTCGTCTGCGTCGTCGTTATTCAGGATGATGACGGTGTTGTAGCCCTCGCCGTCGATTTCGTATACGTCTTCCTCACCGCCCACGGTGAAGGCGCTCTCCTCATCGGAGACGAGGATAATGCCGGACTGGCCGAACACCTCGCTGCCGTCCCAGTCGCCGATCTCGTCGTAGGACACATAGGCCCCGGAAATGGAGCTGTCCGTGATCTCGCCCTCGATGCCCTCGTCCACGGTGACAGCGCCGTTTATCACGGAGATGCCAGCCGTTATCGCCAGAGTCTCCGGCTCATAGGAACCGGCGGGCAGCGGCATGGTGTCGCTCATTTCGCCGCTGGCGGTCTCGGTTGTCTCCGCCACCTCCCCGCTGGCCTCGTCAGTGGCCAGAGCAGGTACAGCCATGGAGAAAATAAACACCAGGGCCAGCAAAAAAGCAAAACGTTTTTTCATGCTTTAACCTCCAATACAGTATAGTAGCATGGTTAAAGTATAAACTAATTTACCCTGTTTGTAAAACAACGATTTCGTTGGGAAGTCACAACCAATTTCTTATGCTTTCATGTTTTTTTAATGTTTTTTCGTGCGGGGTGCGGGAAAAGGAAAGGAAGCGCAAAGGCAGAGCTTTGACGCCGACATCCGTGTGCAGCGACGTCCAATGCCGGGTTATGACTTTCTTTCTGCCGGAGAATGTGATACAATGACCTTAGCTTATTTAGGAGGAACCTGAAATGAAAAAACTGCTTTGTCTGCTGCTGACCCTGGCCCTGTGCCTTTCCATGGGGACGGCGGCCCTGGCCTCCGGAGAGGCTTCCGGGGGCGACCGGGGGGCGGACTCGTCCTATCCCACCTTTGACGAGACGGTGGATCAGGCGGCCATCTCCATCGACCACGCCACGGTGCAGACCGTGAACGACGACGACAGCTCCTGGACGTCCTTTGCCGGGACGCTGGAGATCGCCGAGGGCGGCTCCGTTACGGACAAGGCCCTCTCCGGCGTGTACATCGCCGGCGCGGACTACAGCGCCGAGACCGAGGACTCCGACACGGACAACGGCATTGCCTGGGCCGGCGCGGAGGATATGATCATGTACATCGGCGGCACGGAGGATTTCTTCGACGTGGAGGTGGGGGGCGAGACCCTCTCCTTTAACTCCGTCATCATCCTCAAGGGGGAGGAGCTGGTGGACGACGCCGTGGAGGGGGACGACGGCGTGGGCGTTTTGATGGATGAGGGCAACTACCTGCTGGAAAACCTCTATATCGAGACGGATGGTATGCGCGCCCCCGCCATTTATAACATGAACGCGGACTCCGTCGTGGTGGTGGACAACTGCTTTTTGAACACCAAGGGCGGGGAGAGCTGGCACCCCCTGTTCACCCTGCTGACCGCCTCCACCCGCGCTGCCCTGCTGTTTGGCGGGGAGACCTGGTTTTATAACGACACCATCGTCACCCAGGACTGGGGCTGCCTGAGCCAGGAGGGCCAGAACGACGGCACCCACACCTGGGCGGTGAATACCTACCTGGAAGCCTACTGCGGCGGCTACGGGGCCTATGTGCTGAACGACAACTATATGGACTTCTACGGCACGGAGATCCAGGCCACGGACTATGCCATCTTCCTGTGCGGTCACGCCACCGCCGTGATCGACGACCTGGCGGCGGGCCTGGCGGATGAGACGGTGGCTGCCAATATGGAGGAGTTTGGCGTCACCGTGGACGAGGCCATTACCGAGGATGGCAAGAGCATTATCGCCGCGAACATCAACGCCATCGTGGTTCACACGAATGGCGTGGCGGACGGCACCGCCTCCTGCGTGGTGGCAAACTCCATCGTCACCACAGACACGGCCCACGGCCTGCGTACTGTGGGGGCCACCGGGGAGGAGATCGGGCTTGACATCTCCTTCCGCTGGACGGAGTCGGACGACGACACCACCTTCAACCAGGGGGAGAGCTGGTTCGCCATGGAGAATATGTGGGGCAGCGCCGCCCTGGTGCGCTCCATGCAGGCGGAGCTGACCTTTGACAACACGGAGATCTACCCCTCCAACGGGGTGCTGCTCCAGAGCATTGTGGCCTATGACCCCAACGGCGGCACCTCCATGTATCGTGCCGCCGGGGAGGAGGCCCTGGAGGGCATTTCCGCCACCTTCGCCAACGGGGAATATACCGGCGACATCCTCCACCAGGACTACCACCGGCAGATGACCGTCACCCTGGAAAACGCCGCCCTGACCGGCTCCATCCAGAGCTATACCATGCAGATGTGGAACGACCTGTGGAGTACGGAGAACCTGACCGCCATGCTGGAGGCCGCCGGGCTTGACACCGCCGCCCTGACGGAGAGCCGTGCGGAGGCCATCCGCGCCGCCCTGATCGTGGACGAGAGCTACGACGGGGACGAGAACAAGACCGGCGTGAACCTGTATATTGACGGGGACAGCACCTGGACGGTGACGGCTACCTCCAGCCTTGGCAGCCTGACCGTGGAAAGCGCGGACGCCCTGGTATGTGACGGAGCGTACACGATTTATGTAAACTGTGATACCAGCTCCGACCTGTCCTATTATGACACCGCCTCCGGCCAGGTCATCGACGAGCTGGAGCCGGGCGTGACCTATACGGACGTGGTCATCCTGGTGGAGGGCGCCTCCGGCGAAATTGACTGAGCCGATGAACCCCCTGCCCCAGGGCCTGGCGAAGGCGCTGCTGCCCTGGTATGACGCCCACAAGCGCCCCCTCCCCTGGAGGCAGAACCCCACCCCATACCGGGTGTGGGTGTCGGAGATCATGCTCCAGCAGAC
>JAJQCH010000031.1 GCA_021202795.1 Oscillospiraceae bacterium | reverse complement strand
TCACTATGGATATTCTTTTTACTATTGCAGTTTCATTTTACAATGCGCCTATAAATTTAAGCAGAGGTGATGCTCATGCTCTTTAAGACCCATGGCGGGGTGCATCCAAACGATAAGAAAGCACCCGCCAATGAAGCGGCGATCTCCACCATCCCACAGCCCGCACAGGTGGTCATCCCCATGTCCCAGCACATCGGCGCACCGTGTACGCCCCTGGTGGCCGTTGGCGATCAGGTGAAGCTGGGCCAGAAAATCGGCGAAGCCAAGGCGCCCGTGTCCGCGCCGGTACACGCCTCCGTTTCCGGCAAGGTCGTAGCCATCGAGCCAAGACTCAACAACCTGGGCAACATGGTCACGGCGGTCATCATTGAAAACGACTTCAAGGACACTCCGGCGGAGGATATGTTCCCCGCCCCGGCGGAGGCGCTGGAAAGCCCGGAGCAGATAGCGGATCTGATTCGGGAGGCCGGCATCGTCGGCATGGGCGGCGCCACGTTCCCTACCGCTTTCAAAATCACCAGCGGCTGGGGCAAGGTGGACACCGTCATCATCAACGGCGCGGAATGTGAGCCGTACATAACCAGCGACCACCGCACCATGCTGGAACACCCGGACGAGCTGCTCAAGGGCATTGAGCTGATTATGCGGGCCTGCAAGGTGGATCACGCCTATTTCGGCATCGAGCTGAACAAGAAATTCGCCATCGACCTGCTGAATTTCAAGGGCGCGAAGGCCATGGGGATCGAGATCGTCCCCCTGAAATGCCAGTACCCTCAGGGCGCAGAGAAAACGCTGATCAAGACCATTACCGGGCGGGAGGTGCCTCCCGGCGGTCTGCCCGCCCAGGTGGGCTGCGCCGTGTTCAACACTTTCACGGCCTACAGCGTATACCGTGCCTGTTATGAGGGCTGGCCCGCCATCGAACGGGTCGTCACCGTTTCCGGCTCCGCCATCGCCCAGCCCAAGAACGTCAAGGTGCGCGTCGGCACCTCTATGGAGTGGGTATTCGAGCAGACCGGCGGCTTCGCCAAAGAGCCGTGGAAGATCATCATGGGCGGCCCCATGATGGGTCTGGCCCAGTACGACCTGGCCGTCCCCTGCGGCAAGGGTACCGCCGCCCTGCTGGCCTTCGCGGAGGATGAGAACAGAAATGTGGAAAATCCCACCTGCATCCGCTGCGGCCAGTGCATCGACGCCTGCCCCATGAACCTTCAGCCTATTTATCTGTATATGTATGAGGAGAAGGGCGACCTGGAAATGCTGCAAAAGCTGAATATCACAGACTGCGTGGAGTGCGGCGCCTGCACCTATATCTGCCCTGGCCGCCTGCATCTGACCCACGCCTTCAAAACCGGCAAGGCAAAGCTTCAGGCTTATAACGCCGCGCTGAAAGCCAAGGAAGAAGCGGAAAAGGCCAAGGCGGACGAGAAGAAGGAGGAGAAATAAGATGGAAGAAACAAGAAAGCTCATCGTATCCTCCTCTCCCCATATCCGCACGCCGAGGGACACCAAGGCCATCATGCTGGACGTGCTGATCGCTCTGATTCCTGCGCTGGTGGCGTCTCTGATTCTGTTCGGCGTCTGGCCCCTGGTGCTGACCGCCGTGTCTGTGGTCTCCTGCGTGGTATTTGAGTTTTTATACCGCAAGCTGCTGAAAAAGCCCAACACTGTGGGCGATCTTTCGGCGGTCGTGACCGGCGTTCTGCTGGCTTATACCCTGCCCACCACAGCTCCCTGGTGGCTGCCTGTGATCGGCGCGTTTTTCGCCATCGTCATCGTGAAGCAGCTATTCGGCGGCCTGGGCAAAAACTTCCTGAACCCCGCGCTGGCAGGCCGTGCCTTCCTGGTGGCCTCCTACGCAGTCCTTATGACGACTTGGAAGGCGGCGAACTTTGAGTCCGTGGCGGACGCCGCCACCTACGCCACACCCCTGGCCTCTCTGCATCAGGGAACCCTCTCCTCCACCGGCATTGGCGCCATGCTTCTGGGCAACACCGGCGGCTGCGTAGGCGAGGTTTGCTCCATTGCCCTGTTGCTGGGCGGCGCCTATCTGGTGGTACGGAAGGTCATTTCCCTGCGGATTCCTTTGAGCTTTATCCTGACCGTGGCGGTCGTCACCTTCATTTTCCCCCGCGGAAACAACAACTTCCTGTGGATGCTGCAAAACGTCTTCTCCGGCGGTCTGCTGCTGGGCGCCATCTTCATGGCGACGGACTACTGCACCAGCCCTGTGACCCCCAAGGGCCAGGTCATCTTCGGCATTGGCTGCGGCCTGATCACCGTGCTAATCCGCTATTTCGGCTCCTATCCCGAGGGCGTGAGCTACGCCATCCTGGTGATGAACCTGACCGTGTGGATGATCGACAAGCGGACGGCGCCCCGGCGCTTTGGCGTTCCCGGTAAGAGCTTCAAGCTCAAGCGCGCGGGCAAGGACAAGAAAAAGGAGGAGGCAAAGGGATGAGTAAGCTCCGTGATTTTTTAAAGCCTGGCGCAACCCTTCTTGCAGTCGCAGTCGTGGCGGCCCTGGTACTGGGCCTTGTAAATATGCTGACGGCAGGCCGCATCGAAGCCATCGCCCTGGAAACCACCACTGAGGCCATGCAGGCCGTCCTCCCCGCTGACTCCTACACCGATTTGGAGGTGGAGGACGACGGCGAGATTAACTCCGTTTATGCCGCTTCCGGCGGCGGCTGGGTGGTCGAGGTAACGGAGAGCGGCTCCCAGGGTACCATCACCATGATGGTGGGTGTGGACGAGGATCTCACCTGCACCGGCATATCCATTACCGATTCCAGCGAGACGGCGGGCCTTGGGGCCGTGGCCTCTCAGGCCAGCGAGAAGGGCGAGGCGTTCCGCGCTCAGTTCGTGGGCGCCAGCGGCACTGTATCCGTTTCCAAGGAGGGCGGCGAGATCGACGCCCTTTCCGGCGCAACCATCACCTCCAGAGCCGTGTGCAAGGGCGTGACCGCGGCGCTGGAATACTGCGCCAATTTAGGCTGAAGGGGGTAACGGCATGAATGCGAAACAACAGCTGAAGGAGGGCGTTATTACCAATAACCCCGTCCTTGTCCAGCAAATCGGCCTTTGCGCCACCATGGCCATTTCCACGTCACTGTTTAATGGCATTGGCATGGGTCTGTCCGTGCTTATTATCCTGACCTGCTGCAACGTGGTCATCTCGCTCATTCGGAAGATCATCCCCGAACAGGTGCGGCTTGCCATTTTCGTGGTGGTCATCGCCGGGTTCGTCACCATTGTGGATCTTCTGCTTCAGGCGTTTGTCCCGGCGCTGTCGGAATCCCTGGGCGTTTTCATCCCGCTGATTGTGGTCAACTGCATCATCATCGGTCGGGCGGAGGCGTTCAGCTCCAAGCAGAGCGTAGCCGCCTCCTTCCGGGACGGCGTGTTCCAGGGCCTGGGCTATACCGTTGTGCTGATATGTATGTGTCTGATCCGCGAGCTGCTGGGCAGCGGCACCATCGGTGGCGGCCTGTTTAACGGTGCGGACTCCTTCCTGACCCTGGACGGCACCGGCGCGGGCTTCCAGATCTTCCCGGATACCTATGCAGCCGGGGCGATGATCCTGCCGGTGGGCGGCTTTTTGACCCTGGGCTTTTTGATGGCTCTGCTCCAGTACATCCTGCGCAAGAGCGGGGAGAAAAAAGCCCGGAAGGAAAAGGAGGGTGAGGAATAATGCTAGCTTCTCTCGTATCTATCTCGCTGGGAGCCATTCTGGTCAACAACTTCATCTTCTCCCAGTTTTTGGGCCTGTGTCCGTTTTTGGGCGTGTCCAACAAAATGAGTACCGCCACCGGCATGAGCGTGGCCGTCATCTTTGTGATGACCATGGCCTCCGCGATCTGCTGGATTATCAACGAGTATCTTCTGATACCCCTGAGTCTGGAATATATGCAGACCGTGGCCTACATCCTGGGCATTGCCGTGCTGGTGCAGTTGGTGGAGATGTTTTTGAAAAAGGCCATCCCCTCCCTGTACTCCGCCATGGGCATCTTCCTGCCCCTGATCACCACCAACTGCGCGGTGCTGGGCGTTGTGCTACTCAACACGCAAAATTACTATAACTTCCTGGAGAGCGTGGTTTACGGCTTCACCGGCGGCCTTGGCTTCACCCTGGCCATCGTGCTGTTTTCCAGCGTCCGGGAGCGGCTGGAGTTTGCCGACTATCCCAAGGCGTTCGAGGGTTTTGCCATCTGCCTGGTGGCGGCGGCCCTGTTCGCCCTGGCGTTCCTGGGCTTCTCCGGCATGAAAATACTGTAAGGAGGCGCTTTCAATATGACTGTTATATGGGCAATCGTTGTTTTGGGGGCGCTGGGCCTGGTGTTCGGCCTCCTGCTGGCCCTGGCTGGCAAGGTGTTCGCCGTGGAAAAGGATCCCAAGGAGGAGGCCGTCCGGGCTGTTCTGGCTGGCGCCAACTGCGGCGCCTGCGGCTATCCCGGCTGTGACGGCTATGCCGCCGCTGTGGCCAAGGGGGAGGCTCCCGCCAATGGGTGCGTCCCCGGCGGTGCGGCTGTGGCCGCCCAGATCAGCGAGATTATGGGAGTATCCGCCGGGGCGGGGGAGGCAAACATGGCCTTCGTCCGCTGCTCCGGCACCTGCGGCCACACAAAGGAAAAATTCACCTATGAGGGCATCCCCTCCTGCCTGGCGGCCAGCTGTCTGGGCGGCGGAAGCGGCGCAAACGTCTGCACCGCCGGATGCCTGGGCTATGGCGACTGCGTGGCCGTCTGCCCCTTTGACGCCATTCACCTGGTGGACGGCATCGCCCAGGTAGACAAAAGCAAATGCGTGGGCTGCGCCAAGTGCGTGGCCACCTGCCCCAAGAACCTGATCACCCTGGTTCCCGCGGCATCTACCGACGTGGTGGGCTGCAACTCCAAGGACAAGGGGCCGGCCATCACCAAGTACTGCGACTATGGCTGCATCGCCTGCAGCAAGTGCAAACGGGAGTGTCCTGCGGACGCCATCACCATTACGGACTTCCTGGCCGTCATCGACCAGACCCTGTGCGTCCACTGCGGCCACTGCGCCGACATCTGCCCCCGCCATTGCATCCACGACCTTGGATAAAATCCCCATAAAACCAGGGACTGCCTCAAACCTGTTCGGTGTGAGGCAGTCTTTTTTATATGGAGGGTTACATTTTTGAGCTTTCGAGGCATATAAAAAATGATATGACTCGTCCCTGCGGGTGCGTCATATCATAAGCCCATCATACAAAGGCTTTATTTTTCCGTCTCCTCCACAGCGTCCTCTGCCCGGCCTTTGGCGGCGGCGCGGGCGGACAGGATGGAGACCTCATACAGGCCCACCATGGGGACGGCGGTCATAATCTGGCTGACGGCGTCCGGGGGCGTGATGATGGCGGCGGCGATGAAGATGAGAAGAACGGCGTACTTCCGGCCCTTGACAAGCAGGGACGGCTTTAGTATCCCCAGCCGGGCCAGAATGAAGCTGACCGGGGGCATCTCGAACACCAGGCCGAAGGCCGCCAGCATACCCAGGAGAAAATTCAGATAGTTATTGAAGGAAATGCTGGCCTCAATCTCCTGAGACCCGTTGAAGTTATAAAAAAAGCGCAACGTCATGGGGAGGACGGCGAAATAACAAAACGCTATCCCCAGCAGAAAAAAGAACACCCCTGCGACCATGGCGGGCCGGGCGGCCCGCTCCTCCCTCTCCGTCAGACCGGGCTGCACAAAGGCCCATATCTGCCACAGGATAAAGGGCAGGGAAAACACAAGCCCCAGAGCCAGGGCCAGCTTCATATAGCTTGTCACCAGCTCGGAGGGTGCCAGGTATACGAAGCTGAACCCTGGGCTTATGGCCAGGGCCAGATCTACAAAGGTTTCTATAAACAGGAAGCAGACCACGGACAGGGCCCCGAACACCAGCACCACCCAAAGCAGACGGCGGCGCAGCTCCCGGAGATGCCCTGCCAGAGGCATGGACTTATCGTCCTGTTGTTTTTCTGGCGCGGCGGAGATGGGTCAGTCCTCCCGGTCCCCGTCCTCGGCGGCGTCCTTTTTGTCCTTCTCCTTATCCTCGTCGTCCTCCAGGCCCTTTTTAAAGTTTCCGATGGTCTTGCCCAGGGACTCCCCCAGCTTCGGCAGGGCCTTCGGCCCCACGAGCAGCAGGACGATGGCCAAAATGACCAGCAGCTCCCAGATTCCAATTTTTCCCATGTCAGTCTCCTCCTTCTGTTGGCTCCCCCTCCGGGACGGCGGGGGGTTCTTCCGCACTTGTCTGCGCCGGATCCTCCTCAGCGGCGGGCGGCGCCTCTACAGATTTTTCTATATCCCGGCCCAGGGTTTCCAGCTCCCTTTGCAGGCCCTCCACCTCGTCCCGCAGCTCCTTCAGTTCCTCCGCGCCGTCCAGCTCCTCTGCAGTGTCCTGGATGGCCTTTTTCATGGAGCGTACCGTCTTGCCAAGAGTACGGGCCAGCTCCGGCAGCTTGTCCGGCCCTATCACCAGCAGGGCGATGACCAAAATCACCAAGATTTCTCCGAACCCAATGCGGCTCACAGCCCGTCCCTCCCCTCTCGGCGGTTTCTTCCTTTTTATCATATCACGCCCAATGGATTCATTCAAGAAAAATTCACAAAATTGATTGCAAAATAACAGATTCTTTTATATAATAAAAATTATGGGTTGATTGCATAATGAAGATGGACACTTGAAAAAGAAAATCCATAGT
>JAJQCH010000140.1 GCA_021202795.1 Oscillospiraceae bacterium | reverse complement strand
TCACTATGGATTTTCTTTTTCAAGTGTCCATCTTCATTATGCAATCAACCAATTTGAAAAATTGGACTTTTTTTAGCGCGAAGCGCGTCGAGAACTTATGAGACGGCTTTTGCGACCCAAAGGGGCGCAAAAGGGCAGCGCCCTTGGGCGATGCCATGAGTATCAGCGAACAAAATCCCTCGCTGCGCATAAACTGGGGGGGTGGGGGTTCCTCGCCGCGCATAATCTGACAGTTCAGAGCTGATGCGACGCAATCCAGCGGAGCAGCTCCTCAAAACCGCACTGACCGGCGGCGAGGCGCAGAAATATATCCACAAGCTCCTCCTGCGTGTAGGAAAGCTCCACATGGTTCAGCGCGAGAAAGACCAGCATAGCGTGGGCGCCGATGCGCTTGTTTCCGTCAATGAACGCATGGTTTTTCACCAGGCCATAGCCAAGCCTGGCCGCCTTCTGCTGGATAGAGGGGAAAGCCTCCGTGTTTTCGTAGCTCTGAAACGGGGCGCTGAGGGCGGATTCCAAAAGTCCCTCGTCCCGGATGCCGCCGCTGCCGCCTGTTTCACGAATCAGTGCCTCATGCAGCGCGATGATCTGCGCGGTTGTCAGACGGATCATTTAGCCAGCGCCTCATAGGCGGGGCGGTTTTGGGCAATCAGGCGCTTTGAGACGGCGAGAACGTCCTCGTCCCTGGCCGTCTGCTCCGCCTCGGCGGCGCTGAACTCGATGAGAAGATACCGGGGGGCGTTGTTTTTCAAAATAACCACCGGCCCGCCCTCGTCCACCATCCGGGCCACGCGGGAAAAATTCTGATTGGCCTCCGTGATGGAGACCAGATTGTTCGTATTCACGTTCATAGGTCGCTCTCCTTTCGGTGCTTTCCTGTGGTATACACTAGTATACACGGATTTTAGGAGAAATTCAACCTATTTCAAGATGATCCTTCTATTTTGGGCGGCGGGGCGAATCCCTCGCCGCGCATAATCTGACATTGTAAAAACGAGGCCGCAGCCAAACGCTGCGGCCTCGCTGGTTTTATGGGATGGGATTAATAGTAGCAGAGTTCTCTCGCCGCTGCATCCAACGCGTCCCGGTCGTCGGGGTGGGCGATGGAGATCAGGGCCTTGGCGCGCTCGCGTACGTCCATGCCGCGCAGGTTCACATAGCCGTACTCGGTGACGACGTACTGGACA
The DNA here is from genome assembly GCA_021202795.1 of Oscillospiraceae bacterium. Taxonomy (GTDB): domain Bacteria; phylum Bacillota; class Clostridia; order Oscillospirales; family Oscillospiraceae; genus CAJOIG01. The sequence goes on along the minus strand of JAJQCH010000140.1, from coordinate 5,554 downwards.
TAGTTGCGCTGATGGGTGACGATGGCGCCGGGGGTGAGCTGGGCCTTGATCTTGGGCATACCCTTCTTGGTGCGGCTGGTGAAGGCCATGATGCCCTTGCCATGCTCGGCGTAATAGGTGCCGAGAGTAAAGCAGAAGCCGCCGCCGGAGCCGGAATACTGGGTCGGGCCGATGCTCTCCGCGCAGATCTGGCCGGTCAGGTCGATTTCCACCAGGGTGTTGATGGAGACCATGTGATCCTGCCGGGCGATGTTGAAGGGATTGACTACCTCCGGGCCGGGCTTCATGACGCACTTGGGGTTGTCGTGCAGGTATTTATACAGCTCATGGGTGCCGTCCGCGAACACGCCCACGTGCAGCTCCTTGTCGTAAGCTTTGTTCTTGCCGGTGATGACGCCCTTGTCGATCAGATCCGCCATGGAGGAGGTGAACTGCTCGGTGTGCAGGCCCAGGTCGTTCTTGGTCAGAAGATAGCGGCCCACGGTGTCGGGGATGCCGCCGATGCCCATCTGGATGGTGTCGCCGTCGTCGATAAGGCCCGCCACGGTCTGGCCGATCTGATCCTCCAGCTCGGTGGTCGCCATACCGCCGATGCAGTACTCCGGGGTGTCCACTTCATACAGCAGGGTGACGGCCTCCACAGGGATGGCCACGGAGCCGTTCATGTAGGTCAGGTTGGGGTTGACCTCCAGGATGATGCGCTTTTTCTGCTCGATGGCGTCCTTCACGGCGTAGTACTCGATGGTCTGGTTCATGCCGATGTACATATTGCCATGCTCGTCCATGGGGGAGACCTGGGCGGTGAAGATGTTGCAGGGGCGGTGCATATTGACGCTGCGGTAGTAGTTGGGCAGGTCAACGGGGATGAACATCGCGTTGCGCATTTTGTGGGCCTTGCGGTAGCTGGGGCCGTAGAAGTAGTTGGCGCAGTTGATGTGGCCGTCCATGCCCGGCGTGGTCAGGAAGGGATAGTCGCCGACGCGGCTCTTGTAGACGATGACGTTCTCCACGCGGGGAGCGATCTCATGCAGACGGCCAAACAGGGTGGTCGGCTCGTTGTAGTTGTTGGAGCACCAGATAACGTCCCCGGACTGGATCAGATCCAGCGCCTGATCCACGGTGCCCTTTTTGGATTCGTAGATCTTTTTGTAGTCTTCGTAGGTGTAGGCCATGGTTCACTCTCCATATGTAATATTTTTTTGATTTATTTGCACTTCCCCTATAATACCAAACCCCACAGGTTTTGCAAGAGTGTGTTTTGCGCCTTTTGGGGAAATGGGGCGGGGGGCCGCGCACGGCGCGGGGGAGGTGTCTGCGCCAAAGGCACTGCCGGAGGGGGACGTCCCGCGTCTGACTTACAGCTCCCCGCTCCCCCTCACTTCATCCACTTGCCCAGCTCCTGGGGGGTGTCGAACAGAGGGATGGAGCGGACGGACGGGGCGGCGGGGGGCTTGCCGTCGGCCTCGGATTCCTTTTGGGCGATGGGGGCGTCGGAATAGAAATGGCCCAGCCGGATATGGCGCAGCTCATGGGCCAGCGCCGTTTGCAGCTCCGGCTCCGGGTACAGGGTGTTCAGATAGATGTCGAAGGTGCCGTCGTCGTTGGGGAAGGTGATGGCCTTCACGCTGCGGTTGGGAAAGTCCAGACGGCGGATATAAAAATCGCCCTCGTCCATGGCTTATTCGGCGGTGAAGCTGCGCATGGCGGTGAAGAAGTCCACCACCGCCTCCACCTCCTGGGGGGCCGCGCCGTCCACGCTTTTCAGCAGGGCGCGGATCTCCGGGCGGGTCTCCACCATCTCCAGATAGCGCTCCAGCGACTCGCTGGTGTCCGGCTCGATCTGGTCGCTCTCCCCGGTCAGCCAGCCGGGGTTGATGTTCAGATAGGCGGCGATGGCCCGCAGAATGGGTACCTTGGGGGACTGGATCTGTCCCCGCTCATAGCGCATGATAGTGGTCTTGTTCATGCCGACGCTGGCGGCCACCTCGTCCAGAGTCTTGCCCCGCAGGACGCGGGCGCTCTTTAAGCGCGCGCCCATAACATGGGGACTGATGCTGATGGTCGTAGTCATAGGGAAACCTCCTGCTTGTCATTATGCAAATTATAATGGTTTTTAGAAGCTTTGTTTGTTGCGTAAAACAAAAATCATTGATTTGTCAATGGTTTGCGAAATTTAGTATATCACAAACCGTTGCGGATTGCAAGAAAAAGGGCTTGACATTTGAAAAATGGAGTGCTACTAATATGGCAACGAAACGCAACGGAGGAGTTTTTATATGTGCCGCAAATGCGCTAAATGTAAGTATCAGACGCCGGTTTACCTGAAGGAAGGTAGCAAATTGCTCCACGCCTGTGGATATAATTTGGTCACATTCACCCACCGTCCCTGTCCGCCGGGGGAGAAATGCTCCGTCTATGTGGAGCGGCGGCGGGAGGAGAGGAACCAGTGGCTGTGAGTCCCCTGGAGTATATGGAGGAGAACCTGTTCATCCGCACCAAGGACGCCCAGATCGTCCCCTTCCGGCTGAACGCCGCCCAGCGGCGGCTGTACGACGCCCTGGAGGAGCAGCGGCAGGCGGGAAAGCCCATGCGGGCCATCGTTTTGAAGGCAAGGCAGCTCGGCTTTTCCACCCTGGCCCAGGCCCTGATTTTCCAGCGGACGGTGACGCGGCCCAACGTGACCAGCCTGGTGGTGGCCCACCGGGAGGACGCGGTGGAGACGCTTTTCAATATGTCCCGCCTGTTTTATGAGACCATGCCAGAGGACATACGCCCCAAGTGCCGGACGGCCAACAGCCATATGCTCCTGTTCGACTCCCCGGAGCGGGATCCGGCCCGGAAGGCCCGCGACCCCGGTCTGAACAGCCGGATCCGCTGCGCCACCACAGGTGGGGCGGGAGTGGGGCGCGGAGACACCATCCACAACGTTCACGCCTCGGAATTTGCATACTGGGTGGGGGATAAGGCCCAAACGTGGACGGCTATCATGCAGGCCGTCCCCTCGGAGCCGGACACCATGGTCATCGTGGAAAGCACCGCCAACGGCTTCGACCAGTTCCACGCCATGTGGGAAGCGGCGGTGGCCGGGGAGAGCGACTTCGTCCCCCTGTTTTTCCCCTGGTTTGAAAACCCGGATTACCGCCGGACTCCCGACCCGGACGCGGTCTGGACGGCCCAGGAGCGGGAGCTTCAGGCGCGGTACGGTCTGGACGAGCGGCAGCTCGCCTGGCGGCGGTGGTGCATCCGCAACAACTGCGCCGGGGATGAGCGGGTGTTCCGGCAGGAATACCCCTCCTGCCCGGAGGAGGCGTTCCTGACCAGCGGCCAGTGCGTGTTCGATTCCCAGCTTCTGGCGAAGCGGCGGAGTCAGACCCGCAGCCCGGCCATACAGGGGCGGTTCGTCTGCGACGCCGGGCCGGAGCCGACGGCCCTCCGAAACCCCCGGTTCCGGGAGGAGGAGCGGGGCATGGTGCGGATCTGGAAGCCGCCCCTTCCCCGGCGGCCCTACGTCATCGGCGGGGACACGGCGGGTACCGGCTCGGACTTCTTCACCGCCCAGGTGCTGGACAACACCACCGGGGAGCAGGTGGCCGTCCTCCGCCATCAGTATGACGAGGCTCAGTACGCCCGCCAGCTCTATTGCCTGGGCCGGTACTATAACGACGCCCTGATCGGGGTGGAGACCAATTATTCCACCTACCCCGTGAAGCTGCTGGCCCTGATGGGCTATCCCCGGCTGTACGTCCGGGAGACCCCGGACACCTTCACAGGGTCGCTGCTGGACGCCTACGGCTTCGAGACCACCAGCCGCACCCGGCCCGTGATCATCGCCCGGCTGGTGGCCGCATTCCGGGAGAACCCGGAGCTGTTCAACGACCCCCTGACCCTGGGGGAGATGCTGACCTTTCAGTATAACCAGCGCCGCCGCCCGGAGGCATTGCCCGGCGAGCATGACGATCTGGTCATGGCCCTGGCCATCGCCTGGGAGATCCGGGATCAGCAGTCCTACCTGGAGGAGCCGGAGCCGTCCCGCCGCACCCGCTGGACGCCGGATATGCTGGAGGACTATTGGCGGGCGCCCCCCGAAAACCGGGCCGTTTTGGAGCGAATGTGGGGAAGACCGTTGTGAATGAGTACTGTTTTGGGTAAGAAGTGGGGAATATGTGGGGATTTAAGGATTTTTACCAGGAAAGTGGGGAACCATCCCAAAATCCGCCGCCAAATCACACCAAAAGTGGCGCATATGTGGGGAATCAAAACCAAAAATCCAAAAAGTGGGGGATTGCTACTTAAAATAACCAGAAAATAAACATGAAGTGGGGAATTATACCCACAAAATAACCAGAAGGAGGAGCAACATGGAGAAAAGCAAGAGCTATGACCAGCAGATTCAGAACACCGGCGCGCAGGAGGTACCGGCCCTGAAGAAGAGGCAGGGGCGGAATAAGAGCAAGGCCGTCCGTGGCCGCGACCTGCGCAGCGGGAAGTGAGGGAGGCCATGGAGCAGAGCGTACAGACGGAACGGCAGACCACGGTGGAGCAGTCGGAGCAGTCTCCGAGAAGGGGGAAGGCGCTGCCCATCATTTCCCTGGCGGACATTGAAGAGGAACCCTCGCCCTCGCAGACAACGGTTGCCCAGGAGCCGGCCTCGCCCCCTTGGGAGGCCCCGGCGGTTCATCAGGCCGGGCCGGAGCTGGAGGCGGAGCGGGCGGCCCTGACAGGCGCGCGGGAGCAGGCCCGCATGGAACGGGCGCGGCTCACGGCGGAGGAGCAGGTGCGGCAGATCGGGAAGCTGGACGGGCGGATCCAGAGCCTGAACGACCTGATCGCCATGCCGGAATACGGGGAGTTTTACGGCCTGGTGAAAAAGGGGATGGATCTGGTGCAGGCCTATAAGCTGACGTGCTACGACCGGCTCATGCAGCAGACGGCGGAGGCCGCCTCCCGCCAGACCATGCGCAGCGTGGCCTCCCGGCAGCATCTGACGGCCCTGGCGGGCCAGCCGGGAGAGAGCGGCCCCACCGCCGTCCCCGCCGACGTAGCCGCCGAGTTCCGCCTGGCCAAGCCGGGGATCTCCGACCAGGAGATCAGGCGGAAGTGGCGGAAATTTCAGGCGTATAAGCGTCAGTAAGCGACAGGATTCGACAGTGTGCGACATTGCTCGACGGTCTTCGACACGGTTCGACAAAGTATGACGCCGTTCGACAGTATTCGACACCACTCGACAACGTGCGACCCTATTCGACATTCATCGACACGCTTCGACATCGCTCGACAGAGTGCGACAAAGCATGACACCGTTCGACAGTATTCGACATCGCTCGACACACATTGACAACATTCGACACCCTTTGACACCCATCGACACCGCTTGACAATGTTCGACATCCCTCGACACGATTCGACATTTGACGACAAAGAGCGACATCATTCGACACCACTCGACACCCATCGACACAACACGACAAGCTTCAACAAATTTTTCAAGGAGGAAACAAATCGGTTGATTGCATAATGAAGATGGACACTTGAAAAAGAAAATCCATAGTGATTT
>JAJQCH010000161.1 GCA_021202795.1 Oscillospiraceae bacterium | reverse complement strand
TCAATTGCTATGGATTTTTTAGGTGTTCAACTTCATTTTACAATCGACCTTATAATAATATTAATAAGAGGATGCAATAAATACAGAAAGGGTGGAAAACTATCGTGAAAGCAACAGGCATTGTACGCAAGGTAGACGAGCTGGGCCGCATTGTACTCCCCATTGAGCTGCGGCGTACGCTGGACATTGCGGAAAAGGACGCGCTGGAGATTTTCGTTTCAGAAGACACCATCATCCTCAAGAAGCATCAGGCCACCTGTGTTTTTTGCTCTGGCACAAAGGGCATCGTTAGCTACAAGGGCAAAAATATTTGTCAGGCCTGCATGGACGACCTGGTCGGACTGGCATAGCCGTGTTGCGCGCTCCGTTGCGGCGATGGATACGTCAAGGCGCATGATCTTCACCGCAAGGCAGTCGTTTCATCTGCGATAAAAAGTTGTGTTTTTATCGCAGATGAAATTGTTTGAACCCGACGAAATATTTTTCGCGGCAAACACAACATAACGGACAAAAATCATTTGACATATGCCCTTGGCTGTGCTATTATATTTTAGCCGCTTTGAAAGGGGTTTTATTAAGTCGGCCCACAGCCGCCCCCAGGAGAGCGAGCCCGAAAGGAAGGAAATAACAAAGCACAATGAAACACGCAATCATCGAGACCGGCGGCAAGCAGTACCGCGTGGCCGAGGGCGATGTGATCTTTGTCGAGAAGCTGGACGCCGAGGAAGGCGCCGCCATCAAGTTCGACAAGATTCTGGCCCTCATCGACGAGGAGAACAGCACCTTCGGCGCCCCCTATATCCAGGACGCATCTGTCCCCGCCACCGTCGTGAAGCAGGGCCGGGCCAAAAAGATCCGGGTTTACAAAATGAAGCCCAAAAAGGGCTATCGCAACACCAAGGGCCATCGTCAGCCTTACACCAAGGTTGAGATCGGCGCCATCGGCTGACAGCAGGAGGTAATACATCATGGCACATAAAAAGGGCGGCGGCTCCACCAAAAACGGGCGCGACAGTAATTCCAAACGTCTGGGCGCAAAGCGGGCGGACGGTCAGTTTGTCCTGGCCGGCAACATCCTGGTGCGCCAGCGCGGCACAAAAATCCACCCCGGCACCAACGTGGGCATCGGCGGCGACGACACGCTTTACGCCAAGGCAGACGGCGTCGTTCGCTATGAGCGTATGGGCGCTGACCGCAAAAAGGTCTCCGTTTACGAGGTTCAGCAGTAATTTTTCAAACAACAAGGGGCGGTTTCATCGACCGCCTCTTTTCTTTTTATGCGTGGTGTTGACAAATGTTTGTAGATAAAGTAACCATAACCGTAAAGGCCGGGGACGGGGGCAACGGTGCCGTGGCCTTCCACCGGGAAAAATATGTGGCCTCCGGCGGCCCGGACGGAGGCGACGGAGGACGCGGCGGGGACATCATCGTCAAGGTCGATCCCTCCATGTCCACCCTGATGGACTTCCGCTACAAGCGGAAATTCACCGCCGGAAACGGTATGCCCGGCCAGGGCAAGCGCTGCTCCGGCAAGGACGGCACGGACGTGATACTCCGCGTACCGAGGGGTACGCTCATAAAGGACAGGGAAACCGACGCGGTGATGCAGGATATGTCTGCGGCGGACAGCTTCGTTCTGGCCCGCGGGGGCCGGGGCGGCTGGGGCAACAAGCACTTCGCCACTCCCGCCCGGCAGACCCCCCGCTTTGCAAAGCCCGGTCTTCCCGGCGAGGCGCGGGAGGTGGTCTTGGAGCTGAAGCTTCTGGCAGACGTGGGTCTCGTGGGCTTTCCCAACGTGGGAAAATCCACCCTGCTGTCCGTTGTGAGCCGCGCCCACCCCAAGATAGCGGACTATCCCTTCACCACCCTCTATCCCAACCTGGGGGTGGTCTACGCCGGAGAGGGCAGCAGCTTCGTCATGGCGGACATCCCCGGTATTATCGAGGGGGCCAGCGAGGGGGCCGGTCTGGGCCATGATTTTCTGCGCCACATCGACCGATGCCGATTGCTCATTCATGTGGTGGACGTATCCGGCAGCGAGGGGCGCGACCCCATCGCGGACTTTGAGGCCATCAACGCCGAGCTGCGGGAATATAACCCGGAGCTTGCCTCCCGGCCCCAGCTTGTCGCTGCCAACAAATGCGACGTGCTGGGCGACGACCGGCAGCTTCTGGACGACTTCCGCGCCTATGCGGAGGGCAAGGGCTACGCGGTATACGAAATTTCCGCCGCCGCCCACCAGGGCGTGAAGGAGCTGACCTACGCCGCCGCCGGGATGCTGAAAGACCTCCCCCCTGTCATGGTATACGAGGCCGATTATGTGGCCCCGGAGGTGAAGCTGGGTACGGCGGACGATTTGACCATCCGCCAGGAGGACGACGTGTGGCTCATAAACGGGGACTGGCTCGACCGGCTGGTGGCCCGCGTCAACTTCTCCGACTATGAGTCCCGTATGTATCTCGACCGCAAGCTGCGGGAGGGCGGCGTCTACGACCGCATGGAGGCCATGGGCCTCCAGGACGGGGACACCATCAGCATCGCGGAGCTGCAATTTGAATACTACTCCTGAGGGGACACGGTTATGGAACTGAACATGATCGCCGGGCGCACCGGCTGTCTCACAGGCCGTCAGCTCATCGGCCTGTATCTGACGGACGACACCCACTGCGTCCTGCTGGACTGCGGCACCGTTAGTATGCGTGAGGAGCTGGAGGCGGCCCTGTCGGAGGCGAATCTCACCCCGGTGGGGATTTTATGCACCCACACCCATTTCGACCATCTGGGCAACGCCGCCTATTTTCAGCGGACATATCATATCCCCGTAGCCCTGCCCTTTGGAGAGGCAGAGCTGTGCCGCACGGTGGCGGCGGTGAAAAGCCACCTGTTCGTATACTCCGCCGGACAAATCGACTCCGACCCGGAGCTGAAGGATCTGCCCTGCACGGTGGACAGGGTCATCATGCCGGAGCAGGAGCAATTCGTGTTCTGCACAGAGCGCTTCGGCATCCTCCACACGCCGGGCCACTCCCCCGACCATATCAGCGTTATCACCCCGGACGGGGTGTGCTACGCCGGGGACGCCCTGATGTGCGGCCACAACCTGCTGGCAGCCAAGCTGCCCTACGCCTATAATTTCCGGCAGAGCCTGGCCTCCTTCCCGAAATTCAAGACCTGCGGCTGCCACACCCTTCTGCTGGCCCACAAGGGCGTTATAACCGCCCCCTTCGACGATATTATCGAGAAAAATCGCGCCGCCATGGAACACCGGCTGTTCCTGGTGCGTAATATCGTTAATCATCAAATGACCACGGAGGAGATTTACACCGCCGTCCGCCAGGCCATGGGCATCACCGTCAAGAACCCCCGCCAGGCCCTGAGCCTGGAGCGTTTCCTGCGTCCCTACCTCGAATGTCTCATCGACGACGGCACCCACCGCCAGTCCATCCAGGACGGCCTGCTGTGCTACGAGCCGGTGTGACCGGCACCTATCCATGCCCCGGCGCATATACTGAATCAGAACAAAAGGCACTTACCCAGACAGGGTATGGGCCTTTTTTATTACTTATATTTTTGAGGTGGTTCAGGATGTGTTCTATTGCAGGGGTGATCGACTTTTCCCACGATATGCGGGAGGCGCGGGAGGCACTGGAGGCCATGCATAAAAGCATGACCCGGCGGGGGCCGGATCAGAGCGGGGCCTATTATTCCCAAAGCGCCGCGCTGCTGCATAACCGGCTTTGCGTCATCGACATAGAAAATGGCCGCCAGCCCATGACCGTCCGGCAGGGCGGCAGTACCTATACCCTGATCTATAACGGGGAGCTGTATAACACCGGCGAACTGCGCGCCCAGCTTATGGCCGCAGGACACCGCTTCGCCGGCCATTCGGACACGGAGGTGCTGCTGAAAGCCTTCATCCAATGGGGCGGGGCCTGTGTGGAGCGGCTCAACGGCATATTCGCCTTCGCCATATACGAGGAGCCGGCCCGGCGGCTGTTTATCGCGCGGGACAGGATGGGCGTCAAGCCCTTCTTCTATACCATGCAGGACGGAGCCTTTCTCTTCGCCTCGGAGCTGAAGGGTCTGCTGGCCCATCCCCAGGTGCGGCCCCAGGCGGACAGGGACTCCATCCTGGAGCTTATTCTGATCGGCCCCGGTCGGACGCCGGGATGCGGGGTGTTCAAAGGCATACGGGAGCTGCCTCCCGGCTGCCGGGGCTGGTTCGATGAAAACGGCCTGAAAACGGAAAAATACTGGTCGCTCCAGGCCCACACCCACCGGGACAGCCTGAACACCACCATCGACGCTGTACGCTGGCTAGTGACAGACGCCATAGAGCGCCAGCTCGTCTCCGACGTGCCGGTGGGAACGTTTCTCTCCGGCGGGCTGGATTCCGGCATTATTAGCTCCGTCGCAAACCAGTACATGAAGGCGCGATGCCAGCGGCTGACAGCCTTCTCCGTGGATTACAGGGACAACAAAAAGTATTTCCACAGCGGAAAATTTCAGCCGAACAGCGACACGGATTATATCCCGCTCCTCCGGGACTGGCTGGACTGCGAGCATTATCTGATCGTCCTGGACACAGACGAGCTGGTGGAGGGGCTTTTCGAGGCCGTGGACGCCCGCGACCTGCCGGGCATGGCAGACGTGGACTCCTCCCTGCTGCAATTTTGCAAGCACATCAAAAACCATGTGACCGTGGCCCTGTCCGGGGAGTGCGCGGACGAAATATTCGGCGGCTATCCCTGGTACCGGGACGAGCAGATACGCATGGCGGAGGGCTTCCCCTGGGCGCAGTCCACCGCCTACCGGGCCGGCTTTCTGCGGGAGGAGTATCTCCGGGGCGTCGATCCCCGCGAGTACGTCATGGCCCGGTACCGGGCCACTGTGGCGGACGCCTCCACCCTGCCGGAGGACGATTTGACCGACCGGCGGATGCGGGAGATGATGCGCCTGAACACCGACTGGTTTATGCAGACTCTGCTGGATCGGAAGGATCGTATGTCCATGTACAGCGCCCTGGAGGTGCGGGTTCCCTTCTGTGACCACCGCATTGCGGAGTATCTCTACTCCATCCCCTGGGAGTGGAAGGACTACCAGCACTATGAAAAGGGTCTCCTCCGCGCCGCCATGCAGGATATACTGCCGGATGAGATCCTCTGGCGGAAGAAGAGCCCTTATCCCAAGACCCACAACCCCGCCTATATGACCGCCGTGTCCGCCCGGCTGGGGCGGGTTTTGGAGGATGCCGCCTCCCCCCTGCTGAACGTCGTGAAGCGGGAGGCCCTGGAATCCCTCCTGCACGACGACAGGTCCCAGCCCTGGTATGGGCAGCTTATGACCACGCCCCAGACCATCGCCTATATGCTGCAAATCAACTACTGGCTGGAAAAATATAAGGTAGAGCTGGTATAAGAGTACCGCCCCATCCTGCGGTTTTCGCAGAACGGGGCGGCCTGGTTCATCGGCTGGAAAGAAGGCCAATGGCGTTTGCCAGCAGCTCGGCGGCCCCGGCGCGGGTCAGCACCTGGTCGATGTCCTCCCAGTCGGACAGCATGACGTTGCAGGCAGTCAGATTCGCCACAGCCTGCGCCCAGGTGGTATTGGCGTTATCCGCCCCCACATAGGCCGCCGCGCTGACCACGTCCGTCACGCCCAGGACGCTGTTGAGCATCAGGCAGGCGTCCCGGAGGGTGATGTTCTCATCGGGATAAAAATTGGCCCCGGTGGAGGTCTCCACCCCCGCTGCATACCCTTTCAACAGGGCGGTGGCCACATAGGGCTTGAGCCAGGCGTCGATGTCGGCGTCGTCCCCAAAGCCGGTGGAGCTGACCCCCTGGAGCAGGTCGCAGCCCGCCGCCGTCATGCACATGGTCAGAAACTCGCCCCGCGTCACGGCAGTGTCCGGGTTAAACACATAGTCCTCCCCCACATATTCCCCGGTGAACACACCCGCCTCCGTCAGCACGATGGCGGCATATTCCAGGGCGCTGCCGGTCATATCGGAGTATGTCACCTTGGACTTCTGCCGGAGGAGTTTGATAATGACCGTCCCCTCCTGGGAGACGTTCCCGGCGCTGTCCGTCACCCGAAAGCCGAAGTAGTCCTTGCCCCGCTTGCCCTCCTTGGGCGTATAGACGAAATAACCGTCCGCTGTCAGCTCCACCGTCCCCTTGACAGGCTCCGTGGTGATCTCAAAGGTCAGGCCGTCCCCCTCCGCGTCGTAGGCCGTGAGCTGCCCCCCACGGAGACGCCCCGGTAGGTCTCCAGCTCCTGATTTTCCGCCACGGGGGCCGTATTCTCCCCCGCGTCCTCCTGGCTTTCCGCCGCCGACGTGCCGGTGAGGGCCTCCGCCGCGAGGCCCGTCTCATAATCCGAAAGGGCCTCCGTCTCTGTCGCAGTCTCCGCTGTTGTCGTCTCTGTCCCGGCGGCCTCCTCCGCCAGTGCCGCCTCGATGGCGGCGGTCTCGACGGTGGAGATATCCGCCAGAGCCGGTGTGGAACCAAGAACAAAAAGCGATAGCAGCACCCATGCTGTTGCAGCTCGTTTCATGTAAACAACCTCCTGAAGTTTGTATGCTTATTCTTACCACAGCGGGCCGAAATATTCCCTTGCAAAGAAAAATATGGTTGACTTCCCAAATAAGCGTGTTACAATAGTGTCAGACAGGTTGTGCGGCAGAAGTGTGTAAGTCCAGACAGGGACGGGCGCTACTGTCGTTTTTCATTCCTGGAATATAGCTTTTTTATATATCGCAAATTGCAAGTGCAAGTTGGACACTCGGTAGAATGAATTTATGAACC
>JAJQCH010000011.1 GCA_021202795.1 Oscillospiraceae bacterium | reverse complement strand
CCAAGGTTCATAAATTCATTCTACCGAGTGTCCAACTTGCACTTGCAATTTGCACCAAAAATTATCTTGATTTTTCATCATAAAGGGGTATGATATATGGGCGCTTGGGGTCGCCATGAATATGGCAAGCTCTACGATTCCTGGCCGAAGGACGGCCAGGGGCAGCCGGAGGAACCGGCTCTGCTGACCACCTGCTCCTCTCTGGATTTGGAGGCGCAAATGGTGCAGTCTATGTTGGAGGCTTATGGCATACCCAGCTTTCGGCGTCTGCCGGGAGACGGAGCCTTTGGAGAGCTGATTGTGGGAATGAGCGGCAGCGGCGTGGATATTTACGTGCCGAAAAGCAGCCTGGCCCAGGCCCAGGAGCTTATGAAAGGAGAACCAGACGATGACGGAATACAGGCGTGAATATGAGCGATGGCTGGACAGTCCCTCCCTCTCGGATGAGGAGTGGCAGGAGCTGGACGCCATACGGGGCAACGACAACGAGATAAAAAGCCGCTTCCGCGCTCCGCTGGAATTTGGCACCGCCGGTCTGCGTGGTGTCATGGGGGCCGGGCTTGCCCGGATGAACGTCCATGTGGTTCGCTGGGCCACCCAGGCCTTTGCCGTTCTTGTGGCGAAGGAGGGGGATGAGGCACGGCGAAAAGGCGTTGTTATCTGCTACGACTGCCGGAACCACAGCCAGGAGTTTGCCATAGAGGCGGCCTGCGTCTGCGCGGCCAACGGCGTTCATGTGCGTCTGTTCGACGCTCTGCGCCCCACGCCGGAGCTGTCTTTTGCCGTCATCCACTATGAAGCCACGGCGGGCATCAACATCACCGCGAGCCACAACCCCAAGGAATATAACGGCTATAAGGTCTATTGGTCTGACGGCGCCCAGCTTCCGCCCCAACACGCGGAGGCGGTGGCCAAGGGTATGGCAGAGACGGACATCTTCACCGGCGTTTCCACCATGCCCTTCAAGGAGGCGCTGAAGGACGGTCTCATCGAATACATAGGGGCGGAGACAGACGAGCTGTTTTTGCAAAACGTGCTGACCCAGGCCATCGACAGGGACTGCGTCCGCCAGGCGGCTGACCGGCTCCAAATCGTCTATACCCCCTTCCACGGGGCGGGCCACGCCCTCGTGCCGGAGGCACTGAAGCGTCTGGGCGTCAAGCACATTCATCCCGTGCCGGAGCAGATGGTGCTGGACGGGAATTTCCCCACGGTGGAAAGCCCCAACCCGGAAAACCCGGAGGGGTTCTATCTGGCCGTGGATCTGGCGAAGAAGGTGAACAGCACCCTGATTATCGGCACCGACCCGGATTCCGACCGGGTGGGCGTCATGGCGCGGGGCAAGGATGGGGAATATCATACCATCACAGGAAACCAGATGGGCGCGCTGCTGGCAGACTATATCATCACTGCCCGGCGGGCCGCCGGGACGCTGCCGAAAAACGCCGCTATTCTCTCCACCATCGTTTCCACCTCTATGACCCGCACCATATGCGAGGCCAACGGCATACACTTTGAGGAGACCTTCACCGGCTTCAAATTCATGGCGGAAAAGCTGGCCCAGTATAAGGCTCAGGGCAGCTATGAGTATATCCTGGCCTTTGAGGAAAGCTATGGCTATATGCTGGGCGATTATGTCCGGGACAAGGACGCCGTCACCGCCAGCATGATGATTGCGGAGATGGCCGCTCATTATGACAGCCTGGGCATGACCCTGCTGGACGCTTTGGACGCCCTGTATGAGAAATACGGCTGCTTTGAGGAGCGTACCGTGAACATCTATATGGCCGGCGTGGACGGGCCGGAGCGTATGGCCGCGCTGATGACCAATATGCGGGAACACACGCCCACCGATCTGGACGGGCATCGCATCGTCCGCCTGCGGGATTATAAGGACGGCACCATCACCGTGCCGGAGCTTGGCCCGGTGGGCCGGACGGAGCTTTCCGGGTCGAATGTGCTGTATTTTGAGCTGGCAAACGATGTGAACCTGATCATCCGCCCCTCCGGAACGGAGCCGAAGATTAAGGTCTATATTCTGGCCCGCGACAAGGAGCGGGACGCCTGTCGCCAAAAGGCGGAGGCTCTGGCTGCCTGGGCCGGACAATTAGGAAAGGAGTGACGCTTTTTTTATGAAGCGCTGCAAGAAGCTGATAAGTCTGGCGCTGGTGCTGTGTATGATAATGGCGCTGGCCGCCCCCGCCCTGGCCGTGGATGCCGGGGAGGAGCGCGTAGTTATCGGCGCCGATCTGACGGAGGATCAAATTCTGACCGTATACGCCCAGTTCGGTCTCCTGCGTGGTTCCGTAACGGAGCTGACCGTTACCAACGCAGAGGAGCGAACCTATCTGGAGGGTATTGTGTCCGACAGCGTTATCGGCACACGGAGCATTTCCTGCGTGTATATCAAAATCCTGGAGGAGGACGCGGGGCTGACTGTCACCACCACCAATATTAGCTGGTGTACAGAGGATATGTACCGCTCCGCCATGACCACTGCCGGTATCTATGACGCGGAGGTCATGGTAGGCGCGCCTTATTCCGTATCCGGCACCGCCGCTCTGACCGGCATCTATAAGGCTTACGAGGACATCACCGGCGAGGAGCTGGAGGAGGAGGCAAAATCTGCTGCCGCCGACGAGCTGGTGGTGACGGCGGAGCTGGCCGACGAGCTGGAAAACGAGGAGGATGCAGTGGCCATCGTCAACGACGTGAAAATGATTGTGGACGAGACCGAGGACATGACGGACGAGGAGCTGCAAGAGGAAATCGAGACCATTGCCGACGACTATGGCTACACCCTGGATCAGGATCTTATCGACAAAATTATCGAGCTTGTCCGCAGCCTGGAGCAGTTGGACGTATCCCAGCTTCAGGAGAAGGTGCAGGCTCTTCAGGAGACCCTCGCCACCGCCGAGGAATACGCCCAGGAGGCGTTGACCTTCGGACAGAAAATCGTCCAGTTCTTCCAGAAAATCATCGACGCCTTCACCAGCATCTTTGGCGGCGGCGATGATGAGGAGGAGCCTGAACCCACCGAGGCCGTGACCGACACAGAAACCGCAACGGATACGGATGAAGCCGCTGCTGAGGCGGAAACAGATACCGCCACCGAAACCGAAACGGAATCGGAGGCGGAGATTGAAGCAGAAACAGAAGCCGTTACAGAGGTGGAAACCGAAACGGAGGCCACCGCTGGGGAGGACACCACAGAGGCTGTCGGGTAAGGCGAATCCCCCTGCGTTGGCTGTACAGAGCTTTTGAATAACAGATCCCGTCACGGGGAGGGTTTTTGCCCTCCCTGTGCTTTTTTCACCAGAAAGAGTGCGGCGGTCAGAGCGGTGAAGGGGGCTACGGTGACGAGGCCGAAGGAGCCGACGACGGTGTGGAGAAGCTCCGCGGCCACATATTTATAGTTGAAGATGTTATACAGCGGCGTTCCCTGGGCCATGAATACCATGAGCAGCGCCACATAGCCCCCGGAATAGGCCAGCAGCAGGGTGGTGGTCATGGTTCCCATGGCGGCCCGGCCCACGTTCATGCCGGAGCGGGCGGCCTCCCGCCAGGACAGGTCGGGGCGCTTTTCCGCCACCTCGTACACGGCGGAGGTGATGTCCACGCTCAAATCCATCACCGCGCCGGAGGCACCGATGAAGATGGAGGCCATGAAAATCTGCGTCAGGCTCAGATCCTGATAGCCGGAATACAGCAGGCTCTCCGAATAGGCCATGACCGCCCCGTGAATCTTGAACAGATCCGTAAACAGCGCCCCCAGGGCGCAGGTGACGGCGATGCCCAGAAAGGCCCCGGCCACGGCGGCGGCGCACCGGCGGTCAAAGCCGTAATCCAGGGCGATGATAAGCACGGTCAGCAGCAGGCACCAGGCAAGGCCCGCCCAGATGGGGTTATAACCCTTGAGATACAGGGGTATCAGCAGCTTCCACAGGGCCAGGATGGTCAGCACGAAGGAGAGGATGGCCCGCACCCCCGTCCGCCCCGCGAAGGCAATAAGAAGCCCTACGAAGGCTAGGGCCAGCACCAGCTCCCAGCCAAGGCGGTAATGGTCGGACATGGTGACGTTTGTCACCGTGTCCCCGGAATAGCTGACCACCACCATGGCCGTGTCCCCAGCGGAAAAGAGCTTGTCCTGCTCCAGGGAGCCGTTGAGCATATTCACCCCGGTGACGATCTGGCCCTTGAATTTGCCGCCCAGAAGCTCCAGGGTGCAAAGCTGCTCCCCGGAGCGGACGAGGCCGGTGTCGATGACGGCGGACTCGTCCGTTTCCAGCACCAGGGCGCGGCAGCGATCCGCCTCCGTGTATTGGAGCTGATCCTCATATCCCGTGGGAATGACCAGCAGCACGGCGATAAGGGCCAGACACACCCAGACCGGCAGACTATAGCGTATATTGATTCGGGAAATTCGTTTTTTCATGGCGCCGGGCCTCCTGCCCGATAAATAGAGAATGAAGGTTTGTTTTGTCTAAAAAGACGGTCGGATTATGCGGGCCGAGGGATTTTGCCCTCTGACACTTATGGCATCGCCCAAGGGCGCTGCCCTTTTGCGCCCTTGCAGAGCGCAAAAGTCGCCTCATAAGTTCTCGACGCGCTTCGCGCTAAAAAAAGTCCAATTTTTCAAATTGTACTTTTTTACGAGAGCTAATATGGCGAGGCGGGCCGACGAGGGCGTACATGGGGTACGTTGAGGAGGCCCAACGAAGTCCAGGGGGCAAAAGACCCGGCCAGTCGGTATACACGGAGGCAGTATCAAAACCAACGGTTTTGATACTGCCCCAGAAAAGGTACCGATTACTTGGTGACGGTGATGGTGAAGGGGTTGGAGTAGATGGCATAGGCGGTGTCAATGCCCTCGGCCTCCAGGTCATAGCCGTTCACGTCCAGCTCGCAGTCCATGCGAACCATGACCAGGGCCTCGCCGGTTCCATCGGCGGTGACGGCGCCGGTCTCTGCGTCATAGGATACCTCCGGGCCGCTGATGGTCACAAGGGAGATGCCCTCCGGGTTTTCAATGACCTCGCCGTTCTGGGCGATAACGGAGAAGCTGATCTCCCCGCCCTCGGCGCTGACGGTGGCGTCCTCCACCTGAATCTGCACAGGCAGGTCAGTGGCCCATGTGGAGAAGTTGGTGGTCAGGGAGTAGATGCCGGTCAGATACCCGGTGGCAAAGGCGGTCTCGGTGTTATACGTCCAGGGGTTTGTCAGCAGGCCGCGATGCCGGGCGGCGCTGATGACCTCATAGCTCATGGCACCGTAGTAATTGTGATAGGTGCTGTTGTAGACGTTGAGCTGGGTCAGCAGCGCTCCCACGGCCTCGCCCACGGCCCCGTCGTTTTCCTCGATGATGGCGGTCAGGTCGGCGTTGGAATAGCCGTCAGAGCCCAGGTAGCCCAGAGAACATTCCGGCCAGACGCGCTGCATTTCCGCCAGCACGTCGCTGTCGATGGAGTAGTATTCATAGCCGTTGTTGCACCAGCCGTCCTGGAAGGTGATGACCACGACCTTGTCCATCACGCCCATCTCCTCGCACAGGGCCTTGAACGGCTCTACGATGTCCGGGTTCTCGGTCTTGATCTCGATGAAGAAGATAACGTCCTGGTCGCCCAGGGCTTCGAAATACTCCCGCAGGGTGGGAATGTAATCCTCGTCCGGGTCGTAATCCAGCACGGTGTCCTCGCGGTTCGCGGTGGTGCGGTTGGTGTTGTTGGAGTTGAGGACGGAGTTGGGGGCGTTCTCCGCCGTGTCGTCGGTCATGTCGAAGGCCAGGGCGCGGATCTCGTCCATGGTCAGGGCCTCGATGTCGGTGATGTCCTCCCGGTCGAACAGACGGGCGGCGTCATCGTCGTGGAGAATGAATATCTCCCCGTCGGCGCTGAGCTGGATGTCGCATTCCACCACGTCCGCGCCCGCGTCAATGGCGGCTTGGGTGCCGCGGATGGTGTTTTCCACATATTCGCTGGGCAGGCCCCGATGGCCGGAAATGAGGGTGTGGCGCAGGAGGGTGGTCACGTCGTCAAAGGATTCCAGGGCGTCGTTCACAGCCTGATAGTCTGTGCAGACAATGCCGTTGGCCCCGTTGGTCAGGGTGGTGTAGATGGCCTCGTCGGTGGCCTCTGTCTCCACCCAGACGGAGATCACCATGCCGTGCAGGTAGTCGATGGAATCATAATCAGCCACATCCTCCGGCAGAATGGCAATCTTGCAGTGGGCGGCGTTGGTGGTGGTCACGACGCTGTAAAGGGATTCGGTGCTGGTGTCAAGGCCCGCGTCCGTGAAGTCGATGGCCCCGATGACGCCGGTGTTCGCGGTGCAGACCGTCTGCACCAGATAGGCGTTCTCCGCGCTGGCGATAACGATAACATCGTTCACCTCATTTTCCGTGCAGAAGTCGGAAAAGGCGGAGGCGGTCTCGCGGTCGGTCAGATAAAAGGCGGTGAGCGCGGTGTTCTTCGTGGCGGTGAGATAGGCGGTCAGGTCGTCGGAGATGGCCTCGCCGTCCAGGGTGGAGACGTTCAGCGCCGCGTCGATGGAGACGATCATGATGTTGGGCCGCACGTCTGCGGTGGCGACAGTCTCTGCCGTCTCGTCAGCGGGCCAGACGATGGTGGCGGGCAGGGCCACGGTGGTGTCCGGCTCATAGAGGTCGTCCGCCCAGTCGCTGAGAGAGACGACGTCCTCCGGCTCCTCAGAGCTTGCGAAGGCTCCGGCGCTGCACCCCAGCACCAGGGAAAGTCCCAGAAGAAGGGAAAGAATTTTTTTCTGCAAATTGCAAGTGCAAGTTGGACACTCGGTAGAATGAATTTATGAACCTT
>JAJQCH010000146.1 GCA_021202795.1 Oscillospiraceae bacterium | reverse complement strand
AATCACTATGGATTTTCTTTTTCAAGTGTCCATCTTCATTATGCAATCAACCGAGCGGAAAAATAGCCAAAAATCAAGCAAATCAACCAATTTTTAATACTGTTTTAACCTTTTTATGCTAAACTAAATTATCACAAGCCTCCTGGCCGGTTCGTATTGGAGAAAGGGGACGGGTCGGCTGGGATTGCTTGCGAGTCGTTGTATTATCCCCATCTATCCCCTTGATTGTATGAAAGCGGTCGCCGTCAGTATCTGCGACGGCAACATTGTGATTACTCCCAACTGGTTGTACGCATAATACCCTTTCTTCCATCTAACCAAAGCCTCCCCCGTGCGTTCTGTACAGGGGAGGCTCTTCCTTTTGCACTATCTTATTCTACCGTCTCTGCCCGCGTGATGGCCATGTACGCAGCGGCGCTGCCGGTGCCGAAAATACTGCCGGATGCGGCAACCATTTCCTCATAGCCTGTCCAGGAATCGGAGCGAATGGCCTGGACGCATCTGGCGTAACCCAGGATGATGTAGGGACACTCATCATAAGCAACCTGCTGGAGCTGCCCGGCCAGGGTTCGGACTGCGTCCCGATCCAGGCTGGAGCGAAGGCTTGCATAAATGCTGTCATACTCGCTGCTGCTCCAACTGGTTATATCACCCGATTCAGAATAAAAACGATACCCTGCCACCACGGCGTTTTCACTGCCCTGCCAGCTATAGAGACATATATCCCAGCTTCCTCCTGCCTTGCAGACCGTTTTCACATCATCGTCCGTGCGCGTCCACTCCACCTGAACGCCCAGCGATTCCAGTGCGTCCACCAGAACGGTTCCGGCTTTGGAGGCCCATATGTCCTGAGCGTTTGAATAGAGCGATAAGACGACCTCTTCATCCGTATTGTAATACTCCAGATACCCGTCCTCATCCAAATCGTAAGCCACACCCCACAGGATATTTTTGGCTGTGTCCAGACTGTAGCCCCTTGGATTGGAAAGGGACAGGCTGTAATCCGTTCCTGTGCTGGCCCAAACATAGCCGGATTCTCCCGCTTCTCCGGACAGAAGCGAGAAAATGGTACTTCGATCCAGGCAGTACTCCAGCATCTCCCGCATGGACTGATTGGCAAAGAAGCTGTCCTCCGCCGTATTCAGCGCCATGGCCCACACATCAGACCGGGCCTGAACCGTTTGCATAAGCTCTACCCCCGGAACACTGTCCAGCGTCAGAATCTGCACATCCGAAAGCCCATAGCAGGCGTCTACCTCTCCGGCGGACAGAGCGCGGGCAGCAGCAGTTTCCGTTTCATATTGCAGGAAATAGACAGCGCCCACCTGCGCCGCCCCGCCAAAATAGTCCTCCCTGGCCTGAAGCATCCAGCCGCCCTCCCCGTTGGTATACACGAAGGGGCCGCTGCCGATCATCTCCTCATTGTCATAGGATTCGGGATTATCCGAGTAGCTGCTCCAATAAGCCTTGGGCAGAATGGGGATAGTATTATACATCATATCCCCTTTTACATAAGAGGTGGAAATCACCACCGTGTAATCATCCGGGCAGTAAATATTCGTTATCCCCTCCAGATAGGGAGAATACAGATCAGAGGCGCGCTTCATCAGCTCGTAGGTAAACTGCACATCCTCGCTTGTCAGCTTTGATCCGTCGGAAAAGGTCACGTCCTGCCGCAGCCGAATCGTCCATGTGAGCTGGTCGCTGGAGAGACTATATTCCTCCACCAAGCAGGCCACCGGCTCCCCGTTTTCGTCCAGTCGCCAAAGAGAATCATAGACCAGCAGGAAAAGCTCCTCCGCCAGTCCTCCATCGGAGACAACGGGGTTTAAGGAGTCCGGCTCCTGGGCCACAGCAATGGTGAAGGTATCTCCCTCCTTCAGGGACAGAGTAAATTCATCATTCCCGCAGGCCGTCAGCGTCAGCAACAACGCGGCGGCCAGCAGCAGCATGGCACAGCGGGCCGGTATCGTTCTATTTCGCCTCAACATCTGTCTCCTTCCCGGCAGATTGATCATCCTCCGGCCAGCCCTCTCCCTGCATCAAAAGGGTGGCGGCCTCCATCGGCGTTATCCGCCGCCGGACGCATACTGCCTCTATTACCGCCTTTGCCCCCTTGTCCAGCAGACCGTGCAGGCAGAGAAGATCCATAAATTCGTCCGCCTGCTGCTTGCTCAGCCCCAGACGCCGAAGCCATGACCGCTCCAGCAGAGGCGTGGTGTGTTCATAGCTCATCACCAGCGAGGGGCTTGCCAGGATGCCCCCTAACCGCCGCAGGCTCTCGTCAAAATCACTTTTCGCGTGTTTTTTTTCCATAGTAAGGCTATTATAGCATGGATGCGCAAATTTTCAAATCCCGGAAACGGGAAAACTGGCTTTTCCTCAATTCAAGTGTACAGGCGTTACAAGCTTGTAAAACGACAGGATGTGTGATATTATTAATTATCAGCCATTATATAAGGAGGTACAGAGCATGGATCAGAAATTTTATTCCTGCGCGCATTGCGGTAAAATCATCGCAGTGGTAAAGGAGACCGGCGTGCCGGTCATGTGCTGCGGGGAGGAAATGCAGGAAATCATCCCCGGCACCACAGACGCCGCTGTGGAAAAGCACGTCCCGGTCTATCAGGCAGCGGACGGGAAGGTCAGTGTTACCGTCGGCGCAGCCGAGCATCCCATGCTGCCGGAGCATTACATCGAGTGGATCTCTCTGCAAACCAGGCAGGGCAACCAGCGCAAGGAGCTTCAGCCCGGCCAGCCGCCCAAAGCTGTATTTCCCCTGCTGGAGGGCGACGAGGTAGTAGCGGTCTACGCCTACTGCAACCTGCACAGTCTGTGGAAGGGTTAAACATACGCGATAAAATCGCAAAGAAAAGGGCCGCAGCCCGTCCCGCGCACTGCACACATTAAGCGCCACAAGCTTTTTCAAAAAATGGCCTGGTCGTTTTTGACCAGGTCATTTTTTCTTATCTTATTGTGTTTCGCTTCGATCAAAAATTACTCGGCGGGCGTCACAACGATGTCGCCAGTCCAGGAGCCGCCGGCGGAGATGTCTACCACCTCACCGTCCACGGCGACGGTACCGTTGATAACGGCCCCTGCCTCCACGGTCAGGCCGTTCAGATTGCTCTCGGCGGTGACGTTCCAGACGGAGGTGGCATCCATAGTCAGATAGGTGCCGCGCACCGCGTCATAGGTCTCGAAGGCGCACAGCCAGCCGTAGATAGCGGTGGGATCGGCAGCCTTGTAGCTCTCATCTGTGTCGGTGGGATCGTCCACGTTCACATACCAGCCGGTCTCCTCGTCCACCACATAGGACACGTCCGCGTAATCAGCGAACAGGGCGTTCCAGTCGTCCACATCGCCGGTATAGATAGCACCGGTCAGGGTGGTGTTCACGAAGTCGAGATACATGGGCCGCTGATAATCCTCATGAGAGATGTCTCCCGTCCAGTCGTTGTCCACGGAATAGACACAGCAGCCGGGGATGTCTTCGGTGGCTACGTCGTCCAGGATCTGGATGGTACTCTCGTCCAGGTCAACCACGGACTGGATGATGATGCCGTTGGAGCTTTCCAGCTCCACATTGGTCAGATAGCAGTCGGCGCTGGCGCCCCGGAACACAATGGTGGAGCCGTGGAGATGATCCATCCACGCCTGCTGAAGCACAGGATACTGCTGAATGGCCTCGCCGGAAGCCCCCACGGTGGACAGGGTGGAATTTGTCACAGTCAGCACAGGCACAGTCGTCCAGGCTGTAGAAACAGAGGAGTCCTTCACGCCGCTCTCCTCGCTGGCCTGGTGCATGGTGTCAACTACATGGAACACGATGGCGTTCTGGGCGCCGATGATTTCAGAGGGGGTATCCTCCTCCAGCTCCTCGCCCTCCAGATTTTCCAGGAAAATCTCGTCCTCGGCCTCCAGGGCGTCGGCGGAGGAACCGATGGTCAGCACGCCGGTGTTGGTAACGAACGCGCCGTACTCGGCGGAGTCGAAGCGGGAGCCGTATACATACACGCTCAGGCCGGTGTCCGCATAGGTGCCGTAGCCACCGTACCAGTTGTAGCTGTCTCCGTTATAGAGATAGAAGGTGAAGGAGGAGCCGCCGGTGTCGGTACTCCAGGAACCATAACCCTCGCTGGCCACGGTGGAATTATAAATGTACGCCGCCAGAGTGCCGCAGGCAATCAGGTTGCGGGAGTTGCCGAGCTGGGCGGTAAACCAGGGCATATCGCTCCATTCGCCGTCCGCACCCACGGACTCGAAATAGCTGTCCTTAATGATAGTGGTGCCAGCGCTCAGGCTCACCGTATACCGGCTCAGGCCGGTGACGATGGCATAGACATTCTCGATGGTGGCAACGCCGCCCTTGTTGGTGATGCCGGCGCCGCCGGAGCTGTCAGTCCCCCAGACATAGCCCTCCACCTCGTCGAGCTGGATGACGGTGTTGAAGGACAGTTCCTCGCCGGTGAAGTGGGTGGTCACATCGAACAGATCCTCTTCCCCGCCGATGGCAATCTCGCCGCCGGAGATCAGGATGCCGCCGGCCTCGTTTGCATCGCTGGTCAGCTTCACGCCGGAAATGATCTCGTCGCTGATAACGCCGCTCTCTGCATACTCGATGGTGACGGAGGCAGCCTCCGCATCCTCCGTGACGCCCTCGTCGGTCACGGTGATGGCCGCATTGCCGGTGGCGTTCATATCCGCCGCGCCGTTCGCGACAGCATCGCCGCTGGCCTCTCCGCTGGCCTCGCTGGAAGCGAACGCGGAAACGGCTGCGCCGCACAACAGGCACACGCACAGCAGTATGGACAATACTTTCTTCATATTCTTCCTCCTTAAAAAATGGTAATAATAGTATACCATTTTTGTGAAGCGTTTGGCAATGATGTCCGTCTATCCCTTTTTCAACTTTTTTGTTATGCGGTCACAACTAGGTAGGCTCCGTATGCCGCCAGCAGCAGCGCGCCCTGTATCCGGCTGCTCCGCTGCCGCAGCAGCAACGGCACGAAGGCCAGCATCGTTACCAGCAGACAGGCGGGTAGATCCACGCGCATACAGGCCGCCGCCACAGGAAGGCGCCGCCCACTGACCGCCGAGCAGACGGGAAGTATCAAAGACAGGTCGATAAGATTGGCCCCAATGATATTCCCCACAGACAGGCCCGCCTCCCTCCGGCGAATAGCAGTAACGGTGGTGGCAAGCTCCGGCAGGCTGGTTCCCACCGCCATCATGGTGACGGCGATCACCCGCTCCGGCGTACCCAGGGCGGCGGCTATGGCTGCGCCGCTGCGCACAAGAAGCTGCGATCCTCCTATAATGGCGGCAGCGCCCACAAAAAACAGCCCGCCGCTTCTCCCCATATTCCCCTCTGCCCTCGGTCCAGATGTGTTTTCCCGCTCCTGAGAGGCCGTGCGGAGGTTCTGCTCCATAAACGCCAGCAGCAGCGAGATAAGCGCCACGTCAGCCCATACGGTCAGATACCCGTTTCCGCACCCGGCCAGCAGCACTGCTGACGCACTGATGAGAAGCATACACCGGCCCAGATAATCCCGCCTCGGCAGGGTGACGGGCATAAAGACCATGGCAAGGCCCAGGATAAGGGCTGTATTGGCCGTCACAGAGCCGACGGCATTTCCCACAGCCATATCTGTCTTTCCCTGGACGGCGGACAGGACGGAGACGAGCATTTCGGGCATGGTGGTCGCCAGAGACACAATGGTAGCACCAATGACAAACGATGGCACTCCAAGCACCTGTGCAATCCGTCCCGCCGCGTCCACAAACCAGTCTCCTCCCTTTACCACCAGTAAAATGCCCGCCACAAACAAAATCAGCGCCAGCCAAAGCGCCATACCGTCACCATCCTTCCCCTTCACCTGTCCACAACATATGCAGCGGACAGGAAAAACATACTTGCGCCCGGACAGGCTTATGGCGTATAATAAGGAAAAACGCTGGAGGTTTCCCAATGGAATTTGAATTATGGCAGATTATTTTCGCCGCCGTCATCGTCATTGCGGCCATCGGCATGGGCATTTTTGCCATCCGCTCCGCTATGTGCAAGGGGCCGATCATCTCCCAGGCCTGGACGCTGGCCACCCCGGAGCAGCGGGAAAAGCTGGATAAAAAAGCGGAATATCAGGGTGTCGCCGTTGTCTTTGGTGGGCTGGCGGTAGCATTCCTGTTCGTAGCGGGTTATATACTGTTTGAAAAACAATGGATATTCTGGGGCGCGCTGATCGTCGCTGTCATCGCCATCTATTTGGGCATGATGGGCGGGCTGAATCGCCTGCGGAAAAATAAGTAACCCCATCAAAAAAGGGAGCTGTGCCGGCGAAAACAGGACACAGCTCCCCTTTTATGCACAGAACAGTCATGCCCTGTCCTGCAAATATTGCTTTGTCCGGGCCACATAGTTAGCGGCGTTTTGCAGGTTTGTCCCCGGCGACAGAGTACGGACGACCTTGGCGGGAATCCCCATGACCAGGCTGTTGGGGGGTATAATCGTCCCCTTTGTCACTACCGCTCCGGCAGCAATCAGGGAACCCTCCCCCACCACGGCCTTGTCAAGCACCACTGCGCCCATGCCTACCAGCACGCCGTTTCCCAGGGTGGCCTCATGCACCACCGCGTTGTGGCCTACGCTCACATCGTCCCCGATGACTACAGGGTTTCCCATATCGTTGTGGATGGTGGCGTTATCCTGGATATTTGTCCGGCTGCCGATGGTGATTGGCTCATAATCTCCACGCACGGCTGCCCCATACCAGACGGAGCTGTCCTCTCCGATGGTTACATCCCCGATAACGGTGGCGGTTTCCGCCACAAAGCACCCCTGACCGAGGGCCGGATTTTTTCCGTTATATGACAGCAGCATAACAAAAGCCCCGCTTTCCTCTCCTCCGGTGCAGTTTTTTGTAGCGCATCGGGGAGAAATATTATAGAATATGAATCGGTTGATTGCATAATGAAGATGGACACTTGAAAAAGAAAATCCATAGTGAT
>JAJQCH010000099.1 GCA_021202795.1 Oscillospiraceae bacterium | reverse complement strand
GGTTCATAAATTCATTCTACCGAGTGTCCAACTTGCACTTGCAATTTGCGTAAATAAATTTTTGAATGAGGTATTATCATGAATCCTCTGAAAAAGGTGTATTGCAGAGCGTATCAAATATGCTTTCGGGCGGCCCTGCCGTTTTTGCCCTATCGGGAACCAAAAATATTAAACAGCATGACGGAGGCAGCAGCAGAACTTCAGCGGCGGAAACGTTCGCGGGTGCTTATCGTGACGGACGCCAGCCTTTCCGCGCTGGGGCTGCCGGACGGGCTAATGGGGGCGCTGACAGACGCGGGCATCGCCTATTCCCTGTATGACAGGACAGTCTCCAACCCCACCGTGCAAAACGTGGAGGAGGCCAGGGCCATGTATTTGGCGGACGGGTGCCAGGCCATCATCGCCTTCGGCGGCGGCTCCTCCATCGACTGCGCCAAGGCTGCGGGCGCGCGCATCGTAAAGCCTCACCAGCCGGTCACAAAAATGCGCGGCCTGCTGAAGGTCATGCACCGACTGCCAGATTTGATTGCCGTCCCCACGACCGCCGGCACCGGCAGCGAGACCACCCTGGCCGCCGTGATAACCGACCCGGAGCGTCACCACAAATACCCCATTAACGACTTCTCGCTTATTCCTCATTACGCCATTTTGGACTATCACGTCACCCTGGGCCTGCCGCCCCATGTTACCGCCACCACGGGCATGGACGCCTTAACCCACGCCGTGGAGGCATATATTGGTCGCAGCACCACCAAACACACCCGCGCCATGGCGGTGGAGGCCGTGACGCTTGTCCGCACCTATCTGAAGCGGGCCTATGACAACGGGCAGGATGTGGAAGCCAGGCAAAATATGCAGCGGGCCGCCTACTGCGCGGGCATCGCCTTCACCCAGTCCTATGTGGGCTATGTCCACGGCGTCGCCCACTCGTTGGGAGGCCGTTACGGAACGGCGCACGGCCTGGCAAACGCGGTGCTGCTGCCCATCGTTTTGGAGCAATACGGCGAACGCTGCTATAAGCGACTGGGCCGGCTGTCCCGTGCCAGCGGCGCGGCCCCGGAAAACGCCTCGGACGAGGAGGCCAGCCGTGCGTTTATCGACTGGATAAAGGAGATGAACCGCTCCATGAACATCCCGGAGCATCTGACCGGCATACGCCGGAGCGACATCCCCGCCATGGCCCGCTTTGCCGACACCGAAAGCAACCCCCTCTACCCCGTCCCCATGCTGATGGACGCGAAGGAGCTGGAAACACTCTACACCCTCGCTGCAGGGGAACTGCTGCTGTATAGCAAAGCCGCCGGAGGTTTCGCGCCTCCGGCGGCTTTTTTTTCTATCTCAGCTATACTTCTCCACCAGGGCCACGATGGTGTCCAGGCTGTAAAAATTCTCCGGCAGAATTTCACGGGAGGGGATGTCGATGTCCAGGTCGTCGTTGAGCTGGTTTACCATGGCGACGACGGCAAAGGAGTCAATGACCTTTCCGACGACCAGGTCAGTCTCGTTTTCAAAGTCCACGTCGGGGACGACGTCCAGGAGAATCTCCAAAACCTTTTCTTTCATAGTGAATAATTCCTCCAAAAACATAAGAATAATATTGAATAATTGTTATAAATAGCAAATAAAAACTTATTTCGCCCGTTTCCGGCCCGCCTCGCTGGCGATAAGCTGCTCGGCCTTCTCCAGAACGCCGCGGTCGCGCTCCTTGATGCGCTTAGCGGGGCAACCAACATAGACGCCCCAAGGCTCCGTGGACTTGGAAATCATGCTCATTGCCCCGAAGGAGCAGCCCTCCCCTATGTGTACGCCGGGCAGGATGACGCAGTGGGTGGCGATGAGAACGTGCTTGTCCAGAACCACCGGCTCCTCCGTCAGCTTGCGAAAGCGAGGCGGCACGGTGGGGTTGTTCATATAAGGGCCTACATAGTCGTCCGTGATGCCATAAAACGAGCAGTGAGAGGAAATGCCGCTGAAATCGTCGATCTCAATGCGGGACGAGCCGCTGTACAGCTCGCAGTTGGAGCTGATGTGGATGTGATTGCCGATACGAATGTGACCGTTCAGGACGGTGAAGTCGTCTATCTCCACATCGTCCCCGATCTCAATCTGGTCGGTGTGGTACAGCTTGCAGGTGCGGCATATCAGCACACGCTTTCCCAGACTCTTGAAGCCCATTTCCCGCAGCTCACGGTTGGAAAAATAATCAATATCCATGAATTTTCCTCCATTTTAAATGATTATTTGAGAATATTTTTAGTATTTCTGATTATACAGGCGTATTCATCGGGTCAAGCCCAACGTGTTCTCTTGCTACATGGGGCGGCTGTCCGTCCCGGCATATGACGACAGCCGGAAGGTCGCGGCTCAAAAGAAATGCAAAGCCCTCGTTGATGGAATAGGCCCCCGTGCGGCAGAAGGCCAGCACATCCCCGCGCTCGATGGGCGGCGTGGACACACGGCGGACGAGGACATCGTTGGGCGTGCATAGGCTGCCGCAGACGCACCAGTCCTCCTGCTCTCCCTCGCCCCCGGTCAAGCGACGCATATCCGGTACTTGGGTACCCTTCATCTGGCCGTCGTAGTTCATCTGGTGCAGGCCCCCGTCCACAATGGCATAGCGGAAGCCGCAGTTGGTTTTGGTGTCCATCACTGTGGTCAGATAGCTGCCGCAGGGAGCGGCAAAAAAACGGCCCATCTCCACAGTCAGATCATATTTTTCTCCCATGGTTCGAATCAGCGGAGCGGTCTCCAACAGGAGGGTCTCTTCCGCTTCGTCCGGGTTTTCGCCGAAATAATCTATCCAAAGACCGGGGCCGTATTCTATCTTCGTCAGGGACAGGCCCGTCTCCTCCCATATCCGGCGAATTAGGCCGTCCAGCTTGTCCAGTTCCCGACCGATCAGAGTGGTGCGCTTTTTCAGCGTGCCGGAAAAATAATGCAGACCCGAAAAAATTAAATTTGGATATTTATCCCTTTCTGATACAATCCGAACAAGATCTTCCTCGTCCATTCCGAATTGATTATCCGATGTCAAACGAAGAAGAACCGGGACTTTTTTGTTTCTTTCTGCAGCAGCCTTTTGAATATATTCAGCGTGGAGTATACTTTCTATCGTGAATATATATACGTTATCGTCCATGGCTCGCTTCACGCTTTTCAGTGTCTTGTTCACGCCAGAAAAGACAATGGTGGTCAAATCCACTCCGGCATTTTCACAGACGGTCAGCTCCCCAGGGCTGCACACCTCCAGATGATCCAGTGTCTGGGGCAGGCATTTCAGCAGAAAGGGGTTTGCCTTGATGGAATAGCACAACCCAACTTTCGTGCCGAAGGCCGAGCGCACCAGCGCCAGCCGTCTGGCAAACTCATCCTCGTCGAACACATACAGGGGCGTCTCAAACTCCCGCGCAAGGGACAAAAGCTGGTTGTTATCCATATGCATACCTCACAAAAGCGTTTTCAGATAGGGCCGGTCTATTTTGCCGTTGGCGTTCAGGGGCATTTCCTCCAGCACCACAAGCCGTCGGGGCAGCATATAGTCAGGCAGCCGCTCCTCCAGAGTCCTGTTCAAATCCCGGAGCTTCAGGACGGGGTCGCTGGATGTGCAGAAAAGGGTGATGCGTTCCTTTTCCTGGTTATACAGGCAGCAGGCAAGCCCAATGAAATCCAGGGCGTTGGCCGCCGCCTCTATCTCTCCCAGCTCAATGCGGTAGCCCTTGTATTTTATCTGGTTGTCCCCGCGGGACATGAACACCAGGTTCCCGGCCTCGTCGTACCTGGCCCAATCCCCCGTCCGCAGCAGGCGGCGGGATTTCCCGTCTATTTCCAGCTCTATGAAGGTCTGGGCAGTCTTTTCCGGGTCGCCCACATATTCATCCGCCAGGGCGCGGCTCTCCGCCAGCATTTCTCCCTGGTCGGAAACCAGCGACCCGTCCCGATAGAGGTAAATCCGGGTGTTTGAAAGGGGTTTTCCGATGGGCAGCACCTCCGGCAGAGGCTCCACCGAAGGGATGTGGTACAGGCAGCAGATCCCCGCAAGCTCTGAGGAGCCATAGAGGTTTATAAACTCCACGTCCGGCAAAGCCGCCCGCCACACCTCCAGATCCTTGATGGGGAACACCTCCCCCACAAAGCACACCCGGCGCAGCGTAGTGGGCTGCACGTCCCGAAAGGTACGCAGCCTTGCCACCACTGCCAGGGCTGACGGCACCCAGGAGATGAAGGTCATGGCCTTTTCGTTTAAATATTCGATCAGCGTCACGGGAAAGATAAACTTTTCCGAGGGAATAATCTCAAGCCTTGCGCCGGTTTTCAGCATGAGATAGATGTCCTTGGCGGAGGCGTCGAAGCAAAAAGGCGTCTGATTGCCGATGACCTCCTCGGAGGAAAAACTCAGCTCCCGGACGTATGCCTCGATGAAATCCATCACTGCACCGTGGCTCTTTCGTATGCCCTTTGGCTCCCCGGTAGAGCCGGAGGTATAGATGATATACAGCGAATCCTCCGCCGAGGGCGTGACCGCCGGCTCGTCCGCCGCAGGAAGGGAAAGACTGTCATAGGGGATATACCGGCAGCCCTCCGTCGCACCGTCATACTCTCCTTCCCTAAAGCCCAGGATGAGACCCACGCCCGCGTGACGGAGTATTTTCTGGTTCTTCTCTGCCGGTGCGTCCGGGTTCAGGGGTACATAACAGGCTCCCGCCGCAGTGCAGCCCAGCATGGCCGCAATAACGGAAGCACACCGCTGAGCGTACAGACCCACCGGCTTGTTCGCAAGTCCATTGTTCTTTAGATATTGGCCCAGACCATAGGCCATCTCCCGAAGCTGGCGGAAAGTCAGCACCGACGTTCCGTCCCCCACGGCCACCTTATCCGGCCAGCGATGGCAGGATTCCTCCAGATAATCTAATATACTCCCCATCCTTATGCTTCCTTTTTCCCTGCTGCTCTGCACTTTCTCTATCAGGTGATATTCTCACTATCCTTGTCATATTATCCCCAAACTATCGTCGGATGTCAAGTCCCCGGAAGGGATTTACTGGGAAATATATACAAAAACGAATGATGATTACATCTTGTTTAAATGGCTGCGCGTCGCCGTCCGTGGCCGGATAAAGCTCACAGAGTCTCTTCGTCCAGCGCCAGGGGACCTTCTACCAGAGGCAGACGAATAGAAAATACCGCGCCCCTTTCCGGGCGGTTGGCGGCAGCTATGGTTCCCTTGTGCGCCTCCACAATCTTCTGGCAGATGGCGAGGCCCAACCCCGTCCCCCGTTCCCCCTTGGTGGTGAAAAACGGATCATAGATAGAGCCGATCTGGTCGGCAGGGATGCCTGGCCCGGTGTCGCTGACCTCTATACACACATAAGCCAGCCCGGAACGCATTTCCTGATGAGCAGCCAGCGTCAAAGTACCCTCCTTTTCTCCCATAGCCTGGCAGCCATTTATGCAGAGATTCAGAATGGCCTGCATGAGAAGCCGCTCGTCCCCGTTGACGTACATTCCCTCCTCCGCGTCTATAACAAGCTGAATGTGGGGATCCTTCGCCATAGACGCCAGGTTGGATGTCTTTTCTAGCAGTCCCCGTATTTCCACAGGGTAAAAGGGGCGGTCAATCTCTTTTTTGCTCATGTCAGACATCCGCTTTACGATGCCCTTAGCCTTTTCCGACGCCTCGTAAATATCCAGGGCGCTCTCAAACTGAGGAGATTCCTCCTGTCCGGCCATCTCCTCCAGCAGGAGCATACTCTGGCTCATAATAGGCGTAAGAAGGTTATTAAATTCATGGGCGATGCCAGAGGTCATGACGCCAAGCTGCTGAAGCCGCTCCGTGTGGGCAAGACTCTGCTGCTGGCGGTTCAGCTCCTCCATCATGTCGTTTTTTTCCTTGAGGATTCCCATTTCCAGGGCGTTTTTGCGGTTGATAATGAACAGCGCCGTAATCAGAATGAGCAGCACCAGCACGCCCGCCAGCTCCAGCAGCGTAACGGCAGACACCTGCTGGAAGGTCTGGGTCAGCCGGAAGTCAAATTCCTGGAAATCCACTGCGGTGCCAAGCACCAGCGCACCTTCTCCCATGTCCACCCGACACAGCACCACCAGCGTCTCATCCGTGCGCCGGGAACCGTCCCATGGATAGGAATAGACGCTATACTCCTCCGGCCTGGTCTCTTCGGTTTGAGCGATCTCCTGTATGGCCTGCTCGCTCACATCAGGATATGCAGCCAAAAAGTCGTCCATACGGCTGATAATGATCTCATCATCTCGAATACAGAAAAAGAACGTCATGCTGTCATCTGTCAAAAACAGATACCCGTTCTGCCCCGCATGAACCGACTCCATACTGTTTGCAAAAACCTCCTCGGCCAGCACCGCAATCTCGTAATAATAGCCTCCGTCCGACTCCGCCGAAAAGATAAACCAGCACGTTCCCCCTTCGTCGAAGCGAATGGACATATTATCTCCCAGGCTCACGTCCTGGCCCTGATTTCTTGGAAAATCAATGCCGGAGGCAGCAATAAACGCCCCGCCGCTGTCATACACCGCCGCAACGTTATATTCGATTTCCGCCATGCGCAGGTCTCTTTGGGACAGGATCATTTCCATACTGCCCTCGTTGCCGCTCTCATATTCCTCCTCCGCAATGCGGAAGGAATCCCGGTTCACCACAGCAGCGGCCTGGGACACATAGCCTTCCATCTTCCATTGGACGCCCCGCCCGCTGCTAGTGACGACGCTGTTTAGCTGGCGGCTCTCGTCGCTTAGCATATCCGAGCGATAACTTTCATATAAGGAGTGAAGCTGCACAAGCCCTCCAAACACCAGCGCGGCGGCCAGAACCACAGCGCCGAACGTCATAACTCTTTTTCGGTTCATATTGCTGAAAACCTCGTCATATTGTTGTTGAACTTTTGGAAAAAATAATGTATAATAAATCGAACTATGGCCTATAGTCGTCAAAAATTTGCGCATCGAAAATTGCAAGTGCAAGTTGAACACATCCGCGAAAAGCTTCAATAGAGTC
>JAJQCH010000048.1 GCA_021202795.1 Oscillospiraceae bacterium | reverse complement strand
CAAGGTTCATAAATTCATTCTACCGAGTGTCCAACTTGCACTTGCAATTTGCGATGGTAAATTCTCCTACTATTTTAACGCAATTTTCAAAAAACGCAAGAGGAAGTATGCCCATGAACGTAATTGGTGTTGTGGGGGAGTTCAATCCCTTTCATTATGGACATTATGAACATCTGCTGGAAAGCCGGAGGCTGATAGACTATGAGGCCCCCATCGTCTGCGTGATGAGCGGGGACTTCATCCAGCGGGGCGGCCCGGCGGCCTTCCGCAAGCATATACGGGCGGAGGCGGCGGCCCTGTGCGGGGCGGATCTGGTGATTGAGCTGCCCCTGCCCTGGTGCGGGGCCTCGGCGGAGCGGTTCGCCCTGGGGGCCGTGGGGCTACTGGACAGCCTGGGCGTAGTGACGCACCTGTCCTTCGGCAGTGAGGCCGGGAGTCTTGCTCCCCTGACCGCCCTGGTGCTGGCCGCTGCCGAGCCAGAAACCGTGGAGCGGGTCAAACAGACCATGGCTGGGGGAATGTCCTATGCCGCCGCAAGGGAGCAGGTGCTGCATGAATCCCTGGGGGAGGAATCCAGGCTGCTCAAGACCCCCAACAATATTCTGGGGGTGGAGTATCTCAAAGCTATGTTTTCCATAAATTCCCAGATGATACCTGTCACCACCAAACGGACGGCTACGCAGCATGACCGGCCCTCTGACGGGCAGGCCCGCAGCGCCAGCCAGCTTCGGGCCATGCTGGAGGCGGGGGAGGACATCGGCCCCTACATACCCGGCCCGGCCCGGCCATTGGCCGCCAGGGAGCGAGAGACGGGGCGGGGGCCTGTTACCATGGAGAGCCTGGAGACGGCCATACTGGCCCGCCTGCGTATGCTGCGGCAGGAGGATTTTCAGGCCCTGCCGGATGCCACGGAGGGCCTGGGGAACCGGCTGTATAAGGCGGTGCGGAGCGAGGGCAGCGTCCAGGGCATACTGTCCGCCGTGAAGACCAAACGCTATCCCCTGAGCCGCCTGCGGCGGATGGTGATGTGCGCCGCTCTGGGGGTTCGGGACTCCGGCTATCCCGACCGACCCCCCTACGCAAGGCTTCTGGCCTCCACGGAAAAGGGCCGGGCCTTGCTGCGGGAGATGGGGACAAAATCCTCTGTTCCCGTCATTACCAAGCCCGCCCAGGCCAGGGAGCTTTCCGGCCCGGCGGGGGAGATATTTGCGCTGACGGCCAACGCACGGGATTTCTACGTCCTGGGTTATCCGGCGGTGGAGGAAAGGGCGGGCGGTTCCGACTGGCGAACCAGTCCTGCGACACTATATGCGACACTATAATTATTATGGATGAAAAGCTAAGCCAGATAGAGGAAAAATACGAAAAGCTCCAGGCCCGCATGGCCGACCCGGACACTTATACCGACCCAGCTCAATATGCGGCCCTGGCCAAGGAACAGAAGGAGTTGGAGCCGGTGGTGGTTGCCTGGCGGAAGGTAAAAGGGCTTCGGGCCTCCGTCGAGGAGGCGGAGACGCTGCTGGGCGAGGAATCCGACCCGGAGCTTCGCGCCCTGGCCCAGGAGGAGATGGAAACGGCTCAGGCCGCCCTGCCGGAGGCGGAAACGGCGCTGAAGACCTTGCTCCTGCCCAAGGATCCCAACGACAGTCGGAACGTCATCATCGAACTGCGTGGCGGCGTCGGCGGGGAGGAATCGGCCCTGTTCGCGGCAAGCCTGTATCGGATGTACTCCATGTACGCCGAGCGCCGGGGCTGGCAGGTGCGCCTGGCCAATATGAACGACACCGACCTGGGGGGCATTAAGGAGGCCAGCTTCATCATCGAGGGGGAGGGGGCCTACTCCCGCCTGAAATTCGAGAGCGGCGTCCACCGGGTTCAGCGGGTGCCGGAGACGGAGACCCAGGGCCGGGTGCATACCTCCACGGCCACGGTGGCCGTTCTGCCGGAGCTGGACGAGGTGGAGTTCAAGCTGGATATGTCCCAGATACGCATAGATGTGTTCCGTTCCTCCGGGGCCGGGGGCCAGAAGGTGAACAAGACGGAAACCGCCATACGCGTCACCCATATCCCCACCAACACCGTGGTGGAGTGCCAGGATGAGCGGAGCCAGTACAAAAACAAGGCCCGCGCTCTGTCCATCCTGGCCTCCCGTCTCGCGGAGGCGGAGCGGCAGAAGCAGGCGGGCGAGCGGGCCGACGCCCGCCGCCATCAGGTGGGTACGGGGATGCGAAACGAGCGGATTCGCACCTATAACTTCCCCCAAGGCCGGGTGACAGACCACCGCATCGGCCTGACGCTGTATAAAATAGACAGCATTATGAACGGGGATTTGGACGAGCTGATAGATGCGCTAATCACCGCCGACCAGGCGGAACGGCTGCGCCAGGAGGGATAAGGCTGTGGAAACGAAGATATTCCAAGAGGATATTGCCCCCGCCGCCGCCATCATACAGGCCGGGGGGCTGGTGGCCGTACCCACGGAGACGGTATACGGCCTCGCCACGAACGGGCTGGACAGGGAGGCGGTGGAGAGGCTCTACGCCGTGAAGGGCCGTCCGGCGGCCAAGCCCATGAGCCTGATGGTGCCGGACGCTTCGGGTCTGGAGCGCTGCGGCAGGAATATTCCCCGCGGGGCCTATGTGCTGGCAGAGGCGTTCTGGCCGGGGCCGCTGACTATTGTGGTGGAGGCGGGGGAGGACATCCCCTCCATCGTCACCGCCGGAGGCCATACGGTGGGCCTGCGCTGCCCGGACAGCGAAAAGACATTGGCCCTGCTGCGGGAATGTGGTCTGCCCCTGGCCGCCCCCTCGGCCAATCCCTCCGGCCAGCCAAGCCCCAAAACGGCGGCGCAGGTGCTGGATTATTTCCAGGGCCGGATAGACGCGGTGATAGACGGCGGCCCCTGCGGCATCGGGCGGGAGAGTACGGTGATCGACCTGACGGCGACACCCTATAAAATCCTGCGCCGGGGGGCTTTGCCGGAGCGGGAGATTGAAAAGGCCCTTATTGCCTCCCTGAAGGTGGTGGGCATCACCGGCGGCACGGGGGCGGGGAAGACCACCGCCCTGGACGCGCTGCGGGATATGGGCGCTCTTGTCATCGACGCGGATCAGGTGTATTATGACCTGTGCGAGGGCTGCGCCCCCATGCTGGAAAAGATAAACGCCCGGTTCCCCGGCGCGGTGGAAAATGGGGTTTTGCAGCGGAAGAAGCTGGGGAGCGTGGTGTTTTCCGCCCCCCAGGCTCTGAACGATTTGCGGAACATCACGGACGCCTATGTGGTCTCCACCATCGACCATATGCTGGCCTGCCACGCCGCCGCCGGGGGGCAATACGGGGCGGTGGACGCCATAAACGTGCTGGACACCGGTCTGCGGGATGACTGCGTCGCCACCGTGGGGGTGCTGGCCCCGGCGGAAATGCGCATTGCCCGCCTGATGGAGCGGGAGGGCATCACCGCCGAATACGCCGCCCAGCGCATCTCCGCCCAGCGGCCAGACAGCTATTACATGGAAAACTGCACTCACGTCATCACAAACGACGGCAGCCGGGAGGATTTCCGGCACGCCTGCGATAAATTGTTTAAACAGATTTTGGAGGAATAACACAATGGACAAGATAAAAGAAAAGCTGTTCTATCAGCAGAAAAACGGCTATGACCTGCTGGACGCCCAGGAGCGGCTGGCCTGCGAGGAATACTGCCGGGGCTATATGGACTATCTGGACACGGCCCGCACGGAGCGGGAGGCGGTGAAGGAGGCCATCCGTCTGGCGGAGGAGGCGGGCTTCGCCCCCTATGACCCGGAGAAAGGCCCCATTCAGCCGGGGGAGAAGGTATATTACAGCAACCGGGGCAAGGGCCTGATGCTGGCTGTGGGAGGCCGTCAGCCCATGAAAAACGGCTGCGTCATCACCGCCGCCCATGTGGATGCGCCCCGACTGGATCTCAAGCAGCGCCCCCTGTATGAGGACGGGGAGCTGGCTTACCTGCGTACCCACTATTACGGCGGCATCAAGAAATACCAGTGGACGGCTATCCCCATGGAGCTGCACGGGACGATCGCCATGAAGGACGGCTCCACGGTGGAAGTCGCCATTGGCCGGGAGCCGGGAGACCCTCAGTTCGTCATCACCGACCTTCTGCCCCATCTTGCGAAGGACCAGATGGCAAAGACCATGACCAAGGGAGTAGAGGGGGAAAAGCTGTGCCTGCTGGCGGGCAGCGTTCCCTATGCCGGGGAAGGAGACAGCCGGGTGAAGCTTGCAGTGCTGAGCCTGCTGAACGACCGCTACGGCATCACGGAGGAGGACTTCATCTCCGCCGAGCTGGAGGCCGTCCCCGCCTTTGACGTGCGGGAGCTGGGCCTTGACCGCAGCCTGATCGGCGGCTACGGCCAGGACGACCGGGTGTGCGCCTACGCGGAGCTGGCGGCCATTCTCTCCCTGGCGGAGCCAGAGCGCACCGCCGTGTGCATCCTGGCGGATAAGGAGGAGATCGGCTCCTACGGCGTCACCGGCATGACCAGCCACGCCTTCGAGTATTTCATCCAGCGCCTCTGCGGGGAGGACTGCACGGTGGAGGACTGCTTCGCCCACAGCTTCTGCATTTCCGCCGACGTGACGGCGGCCTATGACCCCCTCTATGCCGACGTCAGCGAAAAGAGCAACAGCGCCCGGATAAACTACGGGGTGGGCCTGTGCAAATTCACCGGCTCCGGGGGCAAATCCGGGGCCAGCGACGCCAGCGCGGAGGTGGTGGCCTATCTCCGCCGCCTGTGCGACGAAAACGGTGTGGTCTGGCAGATGTGCGAGCTTGGGAAGGTAGACCAGGGGGGCGGCGGCACGGTGGCCCTCTACATGGCGGGCCGGAACATCGACACCATCGACGCAGGTGTCCCCGTCCTCTCCATGCACGCCCCCTTCGAGACCACTGCCAAGCTGGATTGTTATATGACGTATAAGTGCATGAGGGCGGCCTATGAATCCTGAGCGTGAAGAATCCAATGCGGACACGGTTGCCGCTATAAGAGAACGGGACGAGATGATAAAGAACCCGGAAAAGTACAAGCGCTACTCCTCCTTCGCGGAGTTTTTATGGAGGAGGTAGCATAAGCAGCCGCATAAAACCACCCAAAGCCGGGGAAACTGGCTTTGGGTGATTTTTATGGACAGCATGGACAATATCCGGGACATGGGGACGGCGGCGCCTTCGGCGATTCAGGTACTCACCATCATCGGCCAGATAGAGGGCCATCAGGTGCTGGCGGAGGAGAACAAGACCACGAAATATGAACACGTCATGCCCCTTCTGGCGGCGGTGGAGGAATCCCCGGACGTGAAGGGGCTGCTTATCCTCGTGAACACCGTGGGCGGGGACATTGAGGCGGGCCTTGCCATCGCGGAGCTTATCGCCGGGATGAAAAAGCCGACCGCCTCCCTGGTGTTGGGAGGCGGTCACTCCATTGGCGTGCCGCTGGCTGTGGCGGCGAAGCGAAGCCTTATCGCTCCCTCCGCCGCCATGACCATCCATCCCGTGCGTTTAAACGGCATGGTCATCGGCGTCAGCCAGACGTATGATTATTTTGCCCGCACCCAGGAGCGCATCGTCCGCTTCGTCACGGACAATTCCCGCATCAGCCGGGAGCGATTTCTAGATTATATGCTTCGCACGGGGGAGATAGCAAACGACGTGGGAACCATCCTGGACAGCGGGGAGGCCGTCACCTGCGGTCTGATGGACGGGCTGGGAACGCTGTCCGACGCGCTGGCCTGGCTCCATCAGGCGGATTGAGAAACGCCAACGTTTCCGCCGCCTGGATCCGCATCATTATTTTGCTGTGTCCGGCTCTTTATAGAGAAGCTTTTTGATGAAGCTCATCAAATCCTTGTAGAGCTGATCCAGGGCGGGAAGTCCCAGGAGCCAGAGGAGGAACACAGCCATAACTACGGCGATGGGGATGGTGAAATACCAGTGATCCAGGGCAGGGATAAAGCTATAAAGATACCCCATGTTCATGATAAAATAGGTGTGCAGCAAATAGGGAACCATGGTGCGGGCGCCACCGTCCCGGATGACAGGAAGGGACTTGTCCGGCACAAAGCAGAACAGGAACACAATCAGAAGCCCGGAGATGACGTAGCCCAACGCCCGAAGGATAATGCCCTTCAGGAAGGTGTAGGAAAACATACTCAGGGGATCGCCGGCCACACCGGCGTAAGGATCCCAGTAATAGTAGAAGTCGATATGATATACACCCTTTACATTGAGCCAGCCCCAAACGCCCATGACGGCCAGGGTGATGAGCAGAACGGGGATTTTGGGCAGCTTTTCCACCTTGGCCACGTCCTCCCGGCTCATTTTCATGCCGACGATGTAGAAGGGCAGGAAGCCAATGGTGCGGCTCAGGCTGAGGAAGTGATCTATATCGTTCAGCCCGCCTACAAGCAGAGCCACCGCGATGGAGAGCGGCAATATGTACTTAATCTGCTGCAGCGCCTTAGTCATCAGCTTCCAGCAGAACATACTCAGTAGATACCAATACACAAAGGTAGGCGTGAAGATGTCCGCTGCGGAGGAACCGAATATCACGGCAAAAACAGAGTTGAAGATCAGATAAGGGATCAGGAAGTCAAAAATTGCACTTTGATAGCATTTATCTCCTTTTTTGGAGAAATACCCTGATAAAAAGCAGAAGGCAGGCATTGTGATCATCCGCGACCAGCAAACAATTACGGTGATGAGCCAGTTATAGGTGATGTCCGTCTGGGTCAGCATATGCTCTGCGATGACGTTGAAAAGCAGTATCCAGCGGATGTTATCAGCCCGGTACCAGCGCTTTTTTGCGGTGGCGGCGGGTGCGGGGGAGGCTAAAGTTTCCATAAGGCAGCTCCTTCAAGTCTTTGTGAATGTTTTGTAAAATTATTATAGATTGTTCCCCGTCGTTCGTCAATAGGCACTTTGTTAAGGTAGATATACAGTTTTTTTGCAGCAGATGGCTGATTCTTGTTGTATTCTCGTAAAAGTTGTGATAATATTTATTGGTTGATTGCATAATGAAGATGGACACTTGAAAAAGAAAATCCATAGT
>JAJQCH010000152.1 GCA_021202795.1 Oscillospiraceae bacterium | reverse complement strand
AATCACTATGGATTTTCTTTTTCAAGTGTCCATCTTCATTATGCAATCAACCATCCATTTTTTGTTGGCCGGGAAATCAAAACTCAGAGGGAGATAACCAAAATGTTGCAAGTAGTAACCAACATTAACAGCGCCATTAACAACGTAGTTTGGGGCTGGCCGGCCATTATCCTGCTGGCAGTCGTTGGCGTGCTGATGACCATTCTGACGAAGGTCTTTCAGCTTTCCCACATCAAGCACTGGTGGAAAAACACCATCGGCGCTATCTTCAAAGACAAGAACGTAACGGGACACACCAAGGATAAGTCCATTTCCCAGTTCCAGTCTCTCTGCACCGCTCTGGCGGCTACCGTTGGCACCGGCAACATCGTCGGCGTGGCGGGCGCTATCATCGTCGGCGGCCCCGGCGCTGTGTTCTGGATGTGGCTCATCGCCTTCTTCGGCATGATGACCAACTATTCCGAAAACGTCCTGGGCATCTATTACCGCCGCAAGAATAAAAACGGCGAGTGGTCCGGCGGCGCTATGTATTACCTCCAGGACGGCCTGGGCGCCAAGAAGGGCTGCAAGGGCATCGGCAAGGTGCTTGCCGTTCTGTTCGCGGTGTTCTGCTTCCTGGCCTCCTTCGGCATCGGCAACATGACGCAGGTCAACTCCATTTCCGGCAATCTGCTGTCCGTGTTCAATATCCCCACCTGGGTCACCGGTATTCTGGTTCTCGTCCTGGCCGGCCTGGTTATCGTGGGCGGCCTGAAGCGTATCGCCAACGTGACCGAGAAGATCGTTCCCTTCATGGTTATCCTTTACATCGTCGGCGCCATCATTATCCTGATCGTCAACATCTCCCAGGTTCCCGCCGTGTTCGGCGCTATCTTCAAGGGCGCGTTCGCCTGGAAGGCTGCTGGCGGCGGCGTTGTGGGCTACGGCATCAAGCTGGCTATCGAACAGGGCTGCAAGCGCGGCGTGTTCTCCAACGAAGCCGGCCTTGGCTCTTCCGTTATGGTTCACTCCAACTCCAACGTCAAGGAGCCTGTCCGCCAGGGTATGTGGGGCATCTTTGAGGTGTTTGCTGACACCATCATCGTCTGCACTCTGACCGCTTTCGCCGTTCTCTCCTCCGGCCTGGTCGATCTGGAGACCGGCGTGACCGTCACCGAGTATGCCGGTGAGGCCATCTCCAAGTCCAACATCGTTGCCACCGTGTTCAGTATGCACTTCGGCGTTGTGGGCGGCGCTTTCGTTGCTATCGCCATCGCCCTGTTTGCCTATTCCACCATTCTTGGCTGGAGCCACTACGGCACCAAGTCCTTCGAGTATCTGTTCGGTGAGAAATACACCATCATCTACCGCGTGATTTTCGTCATTGCCATCTTCGGCGGCGCTGTCATGGGCGACAACCTGGCCTGGGATATTGCCGATACCCTGAACGGCCTGATGATGATCCCGAACTTGATCGCCGTGCTGGTGCTGTCCCCGCAGGTCATGCGGATTACCCAGAACTATGTTGACCGTAAGCTCCGCGGCAAGGATGTGGAGCCTATGCTCTCCGTCTTCCCTGACATTCAGGCGGCACACGCGGCGGAAATCAAGAACGCTGAGACAGCCGAGGCTGCGGAGTAAGCGACCATACAACAATACTTTGCTTATATCCATACCATAACATACGGAGCTACGCCGCCGGGGAACCGGCGGCGTAGTTCTTTTTAATGATACTCCATCACAAAAAGCTTGTCCATCAGGACGAAAACGACTATAATGACACTATTTGATGCAGGCACAGGGAGGACGCGTCATGGCAAAAGATATGACACAGGGCAAGGAGTGGCGGCTCATTTTGTCCTTCACGCTGCCGCTGATCGGCGGCAATCTGCTCCAGCAGGTATATTCTCTGACAGACAGCCTGGTGGTGGGCAATTTCGCCGGGCAAAACGCGCTGGCCGCCGTAGGAACCAGCTTCCCGCTGACCTATCTGCTGCTGGCCCTGGCCACCGGCCTGACCAACGGGGTGGGTATCATGGCCGCCCAGTTTTATGGCGCCAAACGGGCGGACGCCTTCCGAAAAAATCTCTCCACCGCCTGTTTTACCCTGCTGGCGGCAGGCGTCATTATCACGGCGCTCGGAATCGCCTTGAGCCGGCCTCTGCTGGAGGGTCTTCTCCAGGCGGACGCAGTCATTCTGGACAGTGCGCTGATATATTTGCGTATTTACTGCATTGGGCTTGTGTTCCAGTTTGCCTACAACACCTTCGCTGCTATTCTCCGTTCCATTGGGGACAGCCGATCCACCATGTATTTTTTGCTGGTCTCCACTGTTTTGAATGTGGTTTTGGATATAATTTTTGTCCGACTCTGGGGCGTGGCGGGCGCGGCCTGGGCCACAGTCATCGCACAGGCCGTATCGGCGGCTCTTTCAGGCGTATACCTGTTTCGCAGGGTCGAGCTGGCCCATTTTCAGAAGGGCGAGTTTCGCTTTGACAGGGCCAGCTTTTCCAAATCTCTGCAGCTTGGAGTTCCCACCTCGGTGCAGCAGTGCGCCGTGGGCCTGGGCATGGTAATCATGCAGCGACTCATCAACTCCTTTGGGGTCGATACCATTTCCGCCGTGGCGGCGGCCATGAAGCTGGAAAGCTTCGCCATGGTGCCAATTATGATGTTTTACATGGGTCTGTCCAATTTTACCGGGCAGAACATGGGCGCAGGAAATATCTCCCGCATCAGGCGGGGCTATCACCAGACCATGGTTATGGCACTAGTCACCTGCGCCGGTATTATTCTGCTGCTGATTTTCGCAGGGCCATACGCAGTGCGGCTTTTTAATATGAACGAGGCAGCCACCGCCATCGGCGTGGAGTACTTGCGGACGCTGGCGGCGTTTTTCCTCATTTTTGGCGTGATGTATATCACCAACGGCGTTCTCCAGGGCAGCGGCGACGTGATTTATCCCACGATTGCCAGTATGACCAGCCTGATTACCCGCATTATCGCGGCCAATATCATGGCCACCTTCCCGGCCATAGGCTATCGTTGCATTTTCTATGCCACACCCATTGGCTGGGCCTTGGGCGCACTGATTGTGTGGATTCGATACCTGACAGGCCGGTGGATGGACAAGAGTATAACGTCCGTATAACGGATACTTGCTTCGGAAATC
This sequence comes from Oscillospiraceae bacterium, assembly GCA_021202795.1. Taxonomy (GTDB): domain Bacteria; phylum Bacillota; class Clostridia; order Oscillospirales; family Oscillospiraceae; genus CAJOIG01. The sequence goes on along the minus strand of JAJQCH010000152.1, from coordinate 4,026 downwards.
AGCATAAAACCAATCGCCGGGCTGCGGCAAAGCTGTGGCAGCCCGGCGATTGGTTTTTACGGTTCAGGAGACTTCCCAGGGGAATATCCTGACCAGTGTGTCCGTTAAAAGCTCTATCAGGGGATTGTTGTCGCCCGTTCGCCACACAATGCAGATGGGAACCTGGTCGTCAAGCCGACAAAAGGACAGCCTTGGCTCATTTCGCCAATAGGTATACTGATCTATCACTGTGAATCCGTCTCCAAGCAGCACGGCCTGGAACATCGTCTCCCGGTCGGGAACCCATACGGGGTTAACGGTTATGTTCCGGGCCTGAAATTGCAGCAGCGCCAATTCCATCGCCATGGGAGATTCCTTTTCCTCCAGCATAAAAAGATTTTTCCCTGCAAAATCCTCAATTTGCAGCGGCTCATCTTCCGGGCGCAGAAGTCCCCGGCGCACATAGGCCCTGGATTCCAGACTGGCGATCTGATGTATTTCCAGGCCGTCAAAATCCATCACGCTGGTCTTCGTACACATAGTCACGTCCAGCTCGTTTGCCTGAAGCTTTTGCCGCAGGCTGCGGAAAGTGCCGCACTCAAAATGCAGGGTCGCCTGGGGGTACTGACGAAGCACCACGGAGCGAAACTGCCGCAACTCCTCGCTGAGATCCCATCCCGCGCCAATGCCAACCCGAAGCTGAAGGGGCGAAGGGCTGGCAAGCGCTTTGACCGCCGTGTGTGCCGCCTCCACACTTCGGGCCGCGCTTTGAAAGCTCTCCCGAAACAGGATCCCCGCCGGCGTTATGCGAATGTGATTTTTCTGGGTTCGGTCAAACAGGCGGCATCCCAGCTCGTCTTCCAGCAGCTTTATCTGCCTGCTGACAGAGGGCTGGGATACAAACAGTGCCTCCGCCGCCTGGGAAAAGCTCATATACTCGGCCACCGCCAGAAAATACTGAATTTGCAGGGATGTCATCGACGCCGCCTCCTTGGAAAATCTGGATTCATTATAGCCAAATGGCTATAACAAGTCAACATATTTGGATATTGGAAGCTCCCATCCGAGAATGTTATAATTATAATAAACTGATAAAGGAGTTGGCTTGGTATGAGCTACCAGGAGCAATATAAACATAAATTGCAGACATTAGAGGCAGCGCAGGCACTGATACATTCCGGCGATGTGATCGCGGTATCCGGGGCTATTACGGAGCCGACGGCGTTCCTGGGACGACTTCAGGACATCATCCCCAGACTGGAGGACGTTATTCTTGTAAAAAGCAAGGACAACGATTACGAGTATCTCCGCGACCCGGCGACCAAGGGGCATATTCTGACCCTGGGGCATTTCTACCACACGAACTTCCGGGAGGGCCACGCACTGGGCATCGCATCCTACCTCCCCTCGGATCTTCACAACTATATGCGGCTGCGCACGGCGTATAAGCCCAATAACGTCTTCATCGCCAAGGTCACGGACATGGATGAAAACGGCAATTTCCAGATTCCCTATTGCCAGATGTTCGAGCGGGAGGCGTATGCCTGCGCGGAGACAGTGATTCTGGAAATCAACCCCCGGTTCCGAAGAGTACGCGGCGGCGTGGAGATTCCCATCGACAGGGTAGCCTGCTGCTATATCGCGGATTCGCCGCTGCTGACTATCCCCCGCTCCAAACCCAGCCCTATCGACGAGGCCATCGGGGCGTATATTGCGGATATGATTCACGACGGGGACTGCTTCCAACTCGGCATTGGCGGTCTGCCGGATACAATCGGGCGGCACCTCTTTGACAAAAACGATCTGGGTATCCATTCGGAGGTATTCTCCTCCACCATGGCAGACCTGATTGAAAACGGCAATGTTACCGGCAGATATAAGCAGATTGACACGGGAGAGCATATCGCCGCCTTCGCCCTGGGCGACGATCACCTGTATGCCACGCTGTCGGAAAACGATGCCTGCCATATCATGCCCTCCAGCTACGCGAACGACCCCTTTGTCATCGCCCAGAACGACAACATGATTTCCGTGAACACCGCGCTGGAAATCGACCTGACCGGCCAGATCTGCTCTGAGTCCATCGGCCCGGTGCAGTGGAGCGGCACCGGCGGCGCGGCGGATTTTGCGTACGGCGCCCTTCACTCCAAGGGCGGACGGGGCGTGATTGCCTTTTCTTCCACGGCGAAAAAGGGCAGCGTCTCCCGCATTAAGGTCACGCTGACTCCCGGCGCGGCGGTGTCCATCAGCCGAAACCTGGCGGATATTATCGTGACGGAATACGGCGTTGCCTATATGCGGGGACGGTCTGTGCAGGAGCGGGCGGCCCAGCTCATTGAGATCGCCCACCCGGATTTCCGGGACGAGCTGCGGGACGAGGCGAAAAAGCTGGGGTATATTTGATACGTCATATTCACTTGAATAATTCAATAAATATTAAATAGGAGGAACAAAATTATGGAGCCATTGGCTGATTACGTTAGGCTGCCGGAGCTGGAGGAGTACCGGGAGTGGTTCAAGGACTTTGCGGATCTGTACCGAGAGGACGGCATCCTTCAGGTCACATGGCACACCAAAGGTCATCCCATGCACCACAGCGGAATGTCCCACCGGGCCATGAGCCAGCTCACCCGCGTCCTGTCCCTGGACTGGAAAAATGAGATCATCATTTTCACCCACATTGGGGACAGTTGGATGACGGAGTCCGACCCCAACGGATGGGACACCTATTCCCAGCTCCCCACTGAGCGGTTCCAGCACCAGTATTTCGACGACACCAATCTGATCAAGAACATGGTGTTCGACCTGGATGTTCCCACCATCGGCGCAATCCCCGGCCCCGGCTTCCACTGGGATTCCGCCATGCTGTGCGATGTGACCATCGCCTCGGAGGATACCTGGATGGAGGTTCCCCACGCTCACGGCGGTTTGGTACCCGGCGACGGCATGGGTTTGATGGCCCAGCATTATTTTGGCACCAAGCGGGGCAATTATTACATGATGACCACCCGGCAGTTCACGGCCCAGCAAATGCTGGACTGGGGCATGGTCAGCGAGGTTGTTGCCAAGGACAAGGTCATGGATCGGGCCTGGGAGATCGCCCGTATGTGGAAGACCATGCCCTATGAAAACCGCACCATTATGGCAAACCTTGCCAAGCGGCCCCTGAAAAAGCTGTTTGTGGAGGATTTGAAGCTGCATACGGTTTCGGAGCAGTACGGCTCCCTGTTGCGGGTGGCCGCCGGGGATCTGGGAGATGAGAATTCCGCCCAGCAGGATGAAAAATACATCAGCCGCACCAACGACTGGCGGTATACCTATGACTATATGCAGCAGCCTCCCACCAGCGAGACATGGGAAGCCTTTCGCAAGGAGCCTATCAAATGGTTCAAGAAGGTGGAAGCCGGCGAAGAAACAAATCCCTATGCTGACGAAGTGAAAACCCCCTACCGTCCAAAATAATCAGCGGAACCTTTAGAATAAGGTACAACCAACACAGAGCGGTGAGCTTCCCATTTGAAGGCTCACCGTTTCTGTAATATATTCTTTCAGGAGACGAATCGTTTGAACGGGAGAGCGGTATGCGTTTTGTTGTATTTCACACAAATTCGGTGTGAAATATCGAAAAATCCGGCGAAATAGTGGTTGACAAGGGAAAAAGAGGAGTATATAATATGAGAAAGTTTCCAGCTAGGGCTGGAACAGCACAACAAAATACCACAAAAGGCAATGAAAAGAAGAGTAAGCGGGAGGGTATGCCGCAGAGAACCCCGGTAGCTGCGAAGGGGTGCAGATGGCCCGCCGAACATGGTCTTGGAGCCGCGCGGACGATATGTAGTCCGTGACGGGAGCGCCCGTTACAGCGCAGGAGTTTGTTGGAACTCTGTAAGGCTCTCATCGTGAGGTGCGGGTGAAGCAAGGTGGTACCACGGCGTTATACACGTTCGTCCTTGATGATGTTTCATTAAGGGCGTTTTTTAATGTTTGAATTGAAGCTCGAATTGCAATAGCAAGTTGCAATAGTTTTTTCAGTGATGCTCGTTGGCA
>JAJQCH010000082.1 GCA_021202795.1 Oscillospiraceae bacterium | reverse complement strand
TCATAAATTCATTCTACCGAGTGTCCAACTTGCACTTGCAATTTGCGAATCTTTTAAAATCCAACATCATCCCGCCTTTTCTATTGACTTATAGCAGGGCGGGATGGTATTCTTTAACGGGATGAATTTCGACAGACAGAGGTGTTCCTTATCGCGACACAACAGAAAAACAGAAGACCCTACCGACAATCCGCCAGGCAGCGGGCAGAGGCCCGTGGCCGGCTGCTGTCACTGTTCGCCGTCCTGCTTGTTGTCACGGCAGTCCTGATTCTGATTGCGGACAAAATCGGGGCGCTGAGTCAGAGCAGTCAGGCGGAAATATCTGAGGCATATGAGGCGGAAATCGTTTCCACAACGGATGCGGATCCGACCCCTCTCGCCACGCCCCTGGGCCTGCCGGATCTGGACACCTCCGAATGGTATTTGCAGCTCATACGATATGAATACCCCCTGGGGGAGGACTATGAACCACCCTCCCTGACGGAGATAGAGGACGGAGAATATATGGACTCCCGCGTGGCCAACGCCCTGATAGACATGATCGCCGCCGCCAGGGCCAGCGGATACTCGGTCTATGTCTGCTCCTGTTATCGCTCCTACAGCACCCAATACAGCATATATTGGAACCATGTGGACAGCTATATGGAGGAGGGCATGACCCAGGAGGAGGCGGAAGCCGCCACCCGCCTGGCCGTCAACTATCCCGGCGCCAGTGAGCATCAGTCCGGTCTGGCGGCGGACATTCTGGAATATTCCGGCCAGGATATGGAGCCGTACATCGGCGGCTCCGGCCTGATGCTGTGGCTGGAGGAAAACTGCGCCGCCTTTGGCTATGTGATCCGCTATCCCGACGGCAAAACGGACATCACCGGCGTGGAATACGAACCGTGGCATCTCCGCTATGTCGGCGCGGACGCCGCCATGTACATGATGGAAAACGACCTGTGCCTGGAGGAGTTCCTGGAGCTGCTGGAGCAGTACCAATAACGCCCGCAGACCGCATATAACATACCCCGGCAGACCGCCGCAGAAAATGCAGCCGTCTGCCGGGGCGTTTTTATGCCTGGCCGCCCCCGGCCCGCAGGCGGTGTGCAAGCGCGCACAGGCCGCAGCCCCCTTCGTTTTTGCGTTAGCAAAAACGACTGCAATCACATAGTATGGCGGGAGGTGATAACTGTGGATTTTACCTTTTTGGGAGCCGACCCGCGGTTTCTGTATCTGCGGCGGCGGCTGGAGACGGACGGACACTCCATCACGGCGGAGGGAGGCCATATCATCGCGCCCCCGGCGATGGAAACCGGCCTCCCCTACTGGAGGGACGAGATATACATCATCGAAAACGCCGCGCTGACGGCAGAAGGGGCCTTGGAGCTGCTGATGCGCCGGTCGAACCGGGCCATGATGGGCGCGGAGGCCCTGCTGGCCGGGTATGGCCGGATCGGACGGTTTCTGGCGGGGATGCTGTCCTCCCTGGGCGTTCATGTGACCGTGGCGGCCAGAAGCCGGAGCGACAGGGCCGCCGCCAGGGCGGTGGGCTGCCGGGCTGTAGAGCTGACGGCTATCCCCCGCAAATTTGACATTGTGGTGAACACCATCCCCGCTCCCGTCCTCGCCGGGGACTACGGCGGGGCGCTGTGTCTGGAGCTTGCCAGCGCGCCCGGAGGCTGGGCCGACGGCGTCGCCGTTTTGAAGGCGCCGGGGCTGCCCGGTCTGTACGCGCCCAAGGCGGCGGCAGACGTGATGGCTGAGGCCATTTATCGCGTCATCGAGGAGGAAGAAAATGGAAAACAATAAGCTGCGCCTGGGGCTTGCCCTGACCGGTTCCTACTGCTCCTTTGGAAAGCTGGCCCAGGTGCTGCCTGCCCTGTGCCGCCAGTTTGAGGTTTACCCCATCTTCAGCGAGAACGCCCTGCAGGACAGCCGCTTCGGCCCCGGCGGGGACTGGCTGTCTCTGCTGGAAAAGGAGAGCGGCCACAGCGCCGTCACGACCATTTTCGACGCGGAGCCTCTTGGCCCCAGCAACGTCATCGACGTGCTGGCCATCGTCCCCTGCACGGGAAACACATTGGGGAAGCTTGCCCACGGCATTACGGACACCGCCGTCACCATGGCCGCCAAGGGCCATCTGCGAAACGGCAAGCCCCTGGTCGTCGGCGTGTCCACCAACGACGGCCTGGGCGCATCGGCGGAGAGCATCGGGCGGCTGCTGAATCGGAGGAATATTTATTTTGTCCCCTTCCGCCAGGACGCTCCCGCCGAAAAGCCTGCGTCTCTGAGCTGCGATTATGCCCAAATCGCCGCTACGGTGGAGGCCGCGGCCAGGGGCCGCCAGCTTCAGCCCGTGCTTTTGGCATAAAAAAACCGCAAAGGCTGAACGCCTCTGCGAAGGAGAAAACGCCCCCCGTAAACCAACGCCCCTGCGCGCTTAGGAAACAAAAATTACAGTAAAGGAGTTTTCTTGGTATGATAAGAAAGCATTAAGAGGAGAAAGGGGAGTCACATGAAGTGGGCAGGCCCATATGCAGGGGCGATGGCCGGCGATAGGAACCGACACGACTCCCGGCTCACATCGTTCCCTATTTAACAGTTTACACATTTTTTGGCCGCCGTCAAGTCTTTTTTGTAAAATTACCAAATAAATAAACGTAAAGGGCTTCCGCCCTTTACGTTTATTATGGTGGATTACATTTTGTTTGCTTTTACCACTCGGCTACCGGGGGGATCTCGCCGTTTTCAAGATAATAGGCGGCGAAGCCCTCATAGCCGTAAGCACCCATGGAGATGAGCATCTCAAAGGGCATGGTGGACTCATCGTAGCCTGCCTCGTGGACGGAATCCAGGGCAGCGGAGAACTCCTCATAGAACTCGTCTCCCTCGATGAGCTGGCTGCGCATATACTCGATGTACAGGTCGAAGATGTCCACATTGGCCTCGGTCTTGCCGGAGGCGGTGACAACGGTGGGCTCGTTGGCCTCGCCGTTTACGTTGGCGGAGGCAGCCGCGATAACAGGCTGGACATAGGTGTCATAGGCGGTCTCATAGCTGGACCAGCTATTGCCCTCAGCCCACAGGCCGGACTCGGTCTTGATCCACTCGATGGAGCCGTAGGTGTCCTCAGAATACTCAGGAGCCGCCACGGTCTCGTCGATGTAGTTGGCCTCATACTCACCGATATACTCGCCGCCGTTGTAGACGTTGATGGTGACTTCGCACTCACCGTCCATGATTACCTCGCCGGTGAAGACAGCACCCTCATAGAGGTTCAGCTCCACAACGCCGCCCTCATAGCAGTAGATGTCGCCGGTCATTTCCGTATCCCACAGATTCACATAGACCTTGCCGGTACCCATGCCGTCTTCATACTCCACCTGGATGGCGTAGTCCGCAGAGCAGGCGGAGGTGTCGCAGCCAATGATGTAGTGGGTGGTGACGCCGCCCTGCTCATGGATGATGGCGTTGTCTACCGCCTCATAGGTGCAGTTGAAGCTGAAGGTGGTGTCGCCGGAGGCGTTTTCAGGGGAGGGCATGGCCTGGTGGCCGTCAAAGATCTCCGGGCCGTACAGGGAGCAGTCCTTCAGCACCACAACGCTGTTGTTGTGGGCGTTCATGACCGTCTCGGACTTATTGGTGTGCAGGACGCAGTCCTCCAGCACGAAGATGGAGGAGCCGGCGGCGTAGATAGCGCCGGAGCCGGTGGTGTTGGACTCGCAGTAGGTGTTTGTCACCTTAAAGAATCCGCCGCCGAAGTCGGTGGACAGAACGGAGGAGGAGCCGCCGTTGGTGCGCAGGACGCAGTTGTCCACGATGAAGGTGCCGCCGAAGGTGGCGTCCAGAGCGTGGCCCTGAGAGTTGTTGGTGATGACGGTGGAATCGGTGATGGTGATGGTGGAGCCGTTGGCGGCAAACACACCGTTGGAGGTGGAGCCGCTGGCGGACAGCACGGTCACGTCGGTCAGGTCAACAGTGGTCCCCTCGCCGTTTGCCAGGACGCCGGCGGACATACCGAACTTGCTGCCGTACTCGTTAGTGGTGTCAGACTGCCACTCGTCCTCGGTCAGCTCGCCGTCCCCGTTCGCGTCGATATACTCGCCGCTGATATAGCCATAGGACAGGAAGACCTGATCCTCAAAGGACACGGAAGCGCCGTCCTCCACATAGGCGGCGGAAGCGCCGCGGATGTTCTCACTCACAATGGCATCTGCCAGAGGATACACGTCCACATTGCCATAGAAGGCATAGGCGGTACCCTCCTCGATGGTCTTGAGGTAGCCGTCCACCGTGACCACGGGGACATAGCCCTCCGGGGCGGTGAGAGAGCTGTTCTCATCGATGGTCAGACGGCTGAGATGAATGGCCTCTGTGACCTCGTAGACCTCGTCCACCAGGTCGAGGAAATTGTCGCTGTCAGCCAGTGCCGCGGTGCCAAGGCCAAGGCACAGAATCACAGCCAAAAGCAGGGATAGGATGCGTTTACTCATTTCGTTTCTCCTTCATAAATCTATATTTGGCGCGCTCCGGCGCCGGGATTACAATGTATAGGACAGCCTCCAGCGCGGACAAAACCGCCTGCGCTATGGCCTCCGGCTCGCCCGGCAGCACAGCCCCCGCAGCGGCGGCGTGTCCTCCCCCGCCTACCGTTCCAAGAACGCTTCCGGCGTTCACGGAGCCGTCCGTCCGCAGGGAGATCTTCCACGTCCCGTCCTCCAGCTCCCGCAGGAGCAGACCATATTTCACGCCCTCCGGCGTCATGGTCAGAAGGGAGATTTTGTCCATGTCGTTCTCCCCCGCCCCGCAGCGTTTTATGGCGTCCAGGGGAAGGGTCATAACGCATATGTCCTCCCTTGGAAACCGCATGGAATCGAACAGAAACGATTCCAGCCGCAGGCGGGCGGCAGTTTTCGTCTCAAACAGCGACCGGGTCAGGGCCGCCGCGTCAAAGCCCCTGTCATACAGCCTGGATGCGATATACAGCGTCCGGGCGGTGGTGTCCGCTGTGCGGAAGCCGTTGGTGTCCGTTGTCAGCGCCACATACAGCGCCTCCGTCATAGCCGGGGACAGGGAAACGCCCATCGTCTCCAGCACCAGATAGACCAGCTCCCCGGCGGCGGCGCTGTCCCCCTCCAGAAGGGTGGCCTTCGCATAGCCGCTGTTTGTGCCGTGGTGGTCGATGGCAAGGTCTGTCCGCTCTGCAAACGACTCCCAACCAGGGGGATACTGGCCGGGGCCTGGGGTATCCACTGCTACGACAAACGCCGGGACAAAGTCCGCCGGGGCAAAATAGGGGGTCATATATTTTTCATACCGCCCCATCGAGGGGGGATTCTTTGCCAAAAACGCCCGTTTTCCCATGGCTCGCAGGCCCAGGCAGAGGGCGCAGCCGCTGCCTGCGGCATCCCCGTCCGGCCTGATGTGGGTGATGATCAGGACATCCTCCGCCTGGCGGAGCAGGGCTACGGCCTTGTCTATATTGCACAAAAGCACCTAGTTTCACTCCCGTTGGTAATATATGTATTGTAACACGATGTTTATTTATAATCAATCTTTTTTTGTCAATCTGCCCCGCTAATGTGAAAGTTCCTGTTGATTCCCGGCGTTTGGAATGATACAATAAGGGCGGAAGCATTTTGAATCGGCCCTGAAACACGCGGGCCGAAAAGGAGCCGTACCATGAAAAGGTTTTTCGCCCTGCTGCTGGGGCTGATGATGATTTTCTCTCTGTCCGTATCGGCCCTGGCCGTCACGGAGGACGAGCAAGAGACGCTGCTGTATGAGGCGGGCATGGCCGCCATCGCCTCCTGTATCGACGAGGACATGACCGACCTGGAAAAGCTGACGGCACTCCATGACTGGATGTGCCTGAACGTAGATTATGGGGCCACCCTTCGCAGCCAGACAGCCTATGGCGCCATTGTGGAGGGGTCGGCGGTCTGCACGGGTTACGCGGCGGGCTTCGCCTATCTGGCGGAGCTGGCCGGGCTGGAGGGCGTGGCCACCTACAGCGAGGATATGGATCACGCCTGGATACTGGTCACGCTGGACGGCGTCCGCTATTTCTCCGACAGCACCTGGGACGACGGCAAGAACGCCAAGATGGGTCTAATCCGCCACCTCTATTTCCTGTTTGACGAGACCAATGCCGGAGATACCGGCCATTACGGCTGGGACAGCGAGGAGACCGTTCCCGGCGGCGAATTGGAAGAGGCTCCCTGGCTCACAGCCATGACCAGGGTCATATTCTATGGAGATTACTGCTATTACATAGACGAGGACTTTAACCTCTGGCGCTGCGATCGGGCTACCTGGGAGACGGAGCTTCTCCTCTCTATGGACGAGCGCTGGCCCATCTGGGGCGTGGAGGGCAGCCATCGCTCCGGGCTGTATTCCGGGCTGATTCTGCTAAACGACAGGCTTTATTTCAGCACCCCCTATGAAATATACTCCGTTGACCTGGAGGGACAGGATCTGACCGTGGAGCTGACGGCGGATACCACCGAGGGAGTCATATACGGTCTGGACGTGCGGGAGGGTACGCTGACCTACTCCATCGCCACAGAGCCGGATGCGGTTCTCTATCAGGTGGTGGACAGCGGTATATCCGCCGTCGGGGCCTGGGGCTATACCTGGCCGGAGGAGGACGCCTCCGGCGAGGTGACGGTATCCGTCTCCGGCAATCCGACAGGCTCCGCCGCTCGGACAGAGGAGGACTGACCATGGACAGACCCTATCCAAAGCTGACCGTCACCCCCAAGGGAGAACGGGCGCTGCGGGGCGGCCACCCCTGGGTGTACGCGGCGGAGATAACGGAGGACGAGGGCGGCTGGCAGACCGGGGACATTGTGGACGTATATTCCCCCAAGGGCCGGTGGCTGGGGGCAGGCTATGGCAGCCACACCTCCAAAATACAGGTGCGGCTCCTGTCCCGGAACACCAACGACCGCTTTGACGAGGCGTTTTACCGCCGCCGGATCCACTACGCCGTAGAATACCGGCGGATGGTGATGGGGCCGCATTTTTCCGCCTGCCGCCTGGTGTTCGGAGAGTCGGATCAGCTTCCCGGCCTGACCGTGGATCGCTATAACGACGTACTGGTGTCGGAAGTGCTATGCGCCGGAACAGACCGAATGAAGGGCCTTCTCTACCCCCTGCTGCTGGACGAGCTGGGAGGCCAGGTTTCCGCCGTCTATGAGCGCAGCGACAGTCCCCTCCGGCATAAGGAGGGCCTGCCCCCCTTTGTCGGCTGGGCCGTAGGCCAGGCCTCCGGCCAGACGGTCATCACGCAAAACGGCATACACTTTAACGTGGACTACTTAAACGGCCAGAAAACCGGCTTTTTTCTCGACCAGCTCTCCAACCGGCGGGCGGTGATGGAGCTTTCCCAGGGCCGGACGGTGCTGGACTGCTTCACCCACACCGGGGGCTTCGCCCTTCACGCCGCCATGGGCGGAGCGGCCTCCGTCACGGCGGTGGATGTGTCCCAGACCGCCCTGGACACCGCCAGGGAAAACGCCGCCCTGAACGGTCTGGATAATATTCAGTTTCTGCGGGAGGATGTGTTCCGCCTGCTGACCTCCATGGGCCAACAGGGGGGCCGGGGGCCTTACGACCTTATAATTCTCGACCCCCCGGCCTTCACCAAGGGCCGGGACACGGTGGACGGGGCCTATCGTGGCTATAAGCAGATAAACCTGCGGGCCATGAAGCTGCTGCCTCGCGGGGGACTGCTGGCCACCTGCTCCTGCTCCCACTTCATGACGGATGAGAAATTCCGCCAGATGCTCTCCTCCGCCGCCAAAGACACCGTCGTCAGCCTCCGCCAGGTCTTCACAGGCCGCCAGGCCCCCGACCACCCCATCCTCTGGAACGTCCCGGAGACGGATTATCTCAAGTTTTATATTTTCCAGGTGGTGTAAGGAATCCCTGAATCAACATATTCAGATACCGATTGAAAAGACTGACGAACTGTGCTATACTGCCAATATATGATACTTTTGTAACCGATTCGCATAATCCTTCCCCGCGGTATGGGGAATGGGGATGGGAGGAACATATGAGAGACGATGATTTCCATTTTGACCCCGACAATGAGGATTTTTGGAAGGACGAATATACAGAGAGCGGTCTGGAGGATATAGACTGGAGCCAGGAGGAGAGCTACCCTTCCCGGCGTTCCTCCCGCTCCTCGCGGGAGCAGGCCAGCCGCCAGTCCTCCCACTCTTCACGGGAGCAGGCCAGCCGCCAGTCCTCCCGTTCTTCACGGGAGCAGACCAGCCGCCAGTCCTCCCACTCTTCACGGGAGCAGGCCAGCCGCCAGTCCTCCCGTTCTTCACGGGAGCAGACCAGCCGTCAGTCCTCCCGTTCCGCACAGAACGGTGAGTATAATCGTACCCGCTCCACCCAATCCGGCGGAAGCCGGAGGCCGACGGATCAGGGCAGCCGGTCGTCCAGCCGCTCCCGCACCTATGACCAGCGGAGCCAAACCCGCGCCCCGGCGGAACGCTCCGGGCGTTCCTATGAGGAGCAGGCCAGGGTCAGAAGCAATAACAGCCGCCGGCGGCGGCGGAAAAGGAACGTCCCCCTGATTATTTTGGCCGTGGTACTGGCCGTCGGCATGGTAATCGCCGGGTGGCAGCTTATTTCAATCCTGCTCAACTATCAGCGGGATCGCTCTGCCTACAACGACCTGGCCTCCAACGCCATTTCCGCCCTGGCAGAGACAGAGGGCGATACCGACAGCAGCACCGAGGACACCGGCGAGGAGACCGAGGACGATACCTTTGTCCCCATCATCGTGGACTGGGAGTATCTGGAATCCATCAACACGGACATTGTGGGCTGGCTATACTGCCCGGACACGGTGATCAACTACCCGGTAGTGCAGACCAGCGACAATGAGTATTACCTGAAGCGGGGTTTCAACAAGGAGAGCAACACCTCCGGCACGTTGTTTGCAGACGTCAACTCCGTCATGGGCATCAATATGTGCAACTTCATCATTTACGGTCACAACATGAAGGACGACTCCATGCTCGGCACCATCGAGGGCTATGTGGATCAGAGCTATTATGAGGAACATCCGATCATGTACTATCTGACGCCCACGGAAACCTATCGGATAGACCTGATCGCCGCCCACATCGTGGAGTCCACCCTGGACAATTACCCCGGCTACTTTGACAGCACAGCGGATTATCAGGCGTATCTGAACCAGATCACCTCCTCCTCTCTGTTTTCTACCAACGCCACGGTCAGCACAGACTATCAGCTCATCACCCTGTCCACCTGCGACTATTCCTCCAGCTACAACGACCCTCGTTTCCTGCTCCACGGGCTGCTGGTGCCGCTCGATTGATATTCGATATGAACATAAAAAGGCCCTGTCAAAACCGCAGTTTTGACAGGGTCTTTTTTACACGATTAATCTGCTACATAGGGCAGCAGCGCGATCTGCCGGGCGCGCTTGATGGCCTCGGTCAACTGACGCTGGTGCATGGCGCAGGTGCCGGTGGTGCGGCGGGGCAGAATCTTTCCCCGCTCGGACAGATACTTCCGCAGGCGGGCGGTGTCCTTATAGTCCACATGGGTCATCTTGTCCACGCAGAACTGACATACCTTTCTGCGCTTGCGGGGCTTAGCGCTCCGATTGTCTCTATCGTAAGGCATATGCTATCCTCCTTTTTTATACTGGTTCCTTTTAAAACGGCAGCTCACCGTCTCCATCGTCCAGCTCCGAAAAGGCGCCGCCGGTGGGTGCAGACGATCCATAGGACGAAGACCCGGATCGGTTATAGCCGCCATTGTTGTAGCCGCCGGCGTTATTATTGTTATAACCGCCGTTGCCATATCCGCCGGACTGAGGGGCGCTGTCCCGGCGCTTGCTCTCGCCGAAGTAGACATTGTCTACCACGATCTCCGCGGAACGGCGCTTGTTTCCGTCCCGATCCGTCCAATCACGGATTTGCAGTCGGCCCGACACAACGGCCATGCTGCCCTTGGAAAAATACTTGGAGACAAACTCTCCTGTCTGCCGCCAGGCCACGCAGTCGATAAAATCGGTGGGGCGCTGGCCGGTGGTCTTGTCTGCAAAATCCCGATCCACCGCCAGTGTGAACGTGGCCACAGGGGTGTTGGACTGGGTATATCGCAGCTCTGGGTCGCGGGTCAGGCGGCCCATCAGGTCAATGTGGTTGAGCATTTCTAAAGATTACCTCCGCTCAGTCCACGCGCAGGGTGATAAGGCTGCGCATGATGCCGTCCGTAATGCCAAGCACACGATCCAGCTCCGCCGGGAAAGACGGGTCGCTTGTGAATTTGATGAGAACATAATAGCCCTCGCCGATGTAGTTGATTTCGTAAGCCAGCTTCTGCTTTTCACGAACCTCCATCTCATCGACTGTGCCATACTGCTCCACAAGCGCACGGAACTTCTCCACCAGGGCGGTACGATCCGCTTCCTCCAGGTTCGGGTTGATGATATACATACACTCGTACTTTTCGCTTGTCTTTGCCATGTTAGCACCTCCTTCTGGTCATTTGGCCCCTGATGTATCCTCAGGAGCAAGGAAATTAACCTGACCGATGGTCAAGCCAATTTATTATACACTTTTTTTGCCATTTGTCAATGATTTTTCCCGGCCATTCTCCTGGCTCATGGTCTGCGGATAAACACGTTCAGCCCCAGCGCCACAAGACCGATGACCAGCACCATCACAAAGGTGGAAAGATAGGCGCCGGAGCCGTCCTGCAGGCTGGCGGAAATCATGGGGCCAAGTATGGAAGCTGGAATGACGCAGAGGTTACAGACGGAGAAGTTTGCGGCGTAATGCTCCGGGCCGTACAGGGAACGAATCAGGGACGCGGAAATCGTGATGCCGCCGCCATAACAAATACCCACGACCAACATTCCCGCCAGCACGACAAATCCGGCCTCCGCCCGGTCTCCCAGCAGCAGAAGAACCCCGGAGCAAAGCAGGATGCCGTTATTCAGATACATAGTCTTCTTCCATCCCAGGCGATCCATGCAGCCCCCAATGGCCAGCCGCCCCAGGCCATTAAACACCGACACCACCAGGCCGATGACGGCGCTCAGCCCGTAAAACAAAGAGATGGAGGAGGCGGAATTGATAACCAGCATCCCCCCGGCGGAGAGCATGATGTTCCATATAAAGTACAGCCAGAAGGTGGGCCTTTTCAGCATTTCCTTTGTTTTATAGGAATATGTCTCAGAGGCCGCCGTATGCCCCTCAGCGGCGGCAGTCAGCTCCTCCGGCCTAGGAGGCCGTATGACCGGGGCGCAGAGCAGCAGAAGCGCCAGCGCACCGATTCCAAACAGGCGGAAGGTCATTGAAAGGGACAGCACCTTCAGCGCTGCGGAGGCAAGGCTTCCCAGAAGCAGCGAGCCGAAGCCCATTCCCATCAGCAAAACGCCGGAAATCAGGCCAGCGGCCTGGGGAAACCAGGGCTGAATACCGGACAGCACCGCATTATAGGCAATACCCGTGCCAAGCCCGGTCAGCACGCCATAGCAAATATACATCTGAAACAGGGCCGCGTTCGGATTCTCCGGCAGAAGGGAGACGCCGAAAAAACCGACGCCCATCAAAACCGCCGCAAGGCATACCTGAAGCGGCTTGCGCAAACCGCTGAGCATACTCCCGGCAACCAGGCCGCCCAGGCAAAAGCAGATCATCAGGATGGTGAAGTTCAGCGTAAGCTGGGTCTGGCTCCAGACCGGGTAGGCTTCGCCCAGGGACACCTTAAAGTAGCTCCATGTATACATGGATCCAAGGAGCAGCATTAAAAATGTGCCGACGATGCCCCGAGACAGGGGTTTTATTTTCATCTCATTTACACCCTTTTCCATGAAAATACAGGCTGCGGCCCACAGGTCGCAGCCCGTTTTCTAAATCTCAGTCCGCCCAAAGAGCCTTCATGAGAACGGGATAGGCGTCGTCCGATATGTTGACGACGCGGCTGACCATCTTCCGGCAGATCTCCCCGCAGCTTTCCTCATCCACGTAGGCGTCGGCCTGGCAGATCACGTCGCTGTCCTTGTCGATATAAAATTTGACCCAGCGATACTCCGCGTTCAGGTCATTGCAGGTCGCGACGCCCTTTTCCGGCTTCTCCTTGAAGTTAGCGATCTCCCAGCACTTGAAGCTCACCATAGGGTCGCCGTCCTTGTCAAAGAATACATAGACAGGGATAGTTTTCAGGTGATCGCCGCTGTATGTCACCTGCACCACGAAATCCTTTACATTTTTATATTTGATTCCTTTATCGTCCATATACTCCATGAAAAGTTTTTTGTAGTCTGCCATTGAGATTCGCGCTCCTTCTCTTTGAAATTGCCTCTATTATACGCCGGAATAACAAATATTGTCAATGAAAAAGCCTTTCAGATGCCAGGATACTGTAAAAAATCGTCATTAATATATCTATTGTTGACACTTTTTCTCATGAGTGGTATTATTTTTGCTAAAGAAAGCGGGGACGCGGACTGAAAAATACATATGGATTCGGATGATTGGCTCAGGAGAGACTGTGGAAAACGCAGCGCCGAAGGGGATAAACAGCTCTCAGGCAAAAGGACTGGGTCAGGACGATACTCTGAATAGGGCGGATCGCCACTGGCGGCGTCCGCACACCGAAGGAGCAACCCGCCGTCAGGCGGGGAATCTCTCAGGTCAAGAAACGGAGACATCAAGCGAGGGGCTTGGTGTCTCCGCTTTTATTATTTTGTCATAAGATAGTCAGGAGGTCACGCTATGAGCGAATTGAAACGCACGCAGCTTTATGACACCCATGTGGCGGCAGGAGCCACCATGGTGGACTTCGGCGGGTGGGAAATGCCCATCCAGTACCCCACCGGCATCATTACCGAGCATCTTTACACCAGGCACTTCTGCTCCCTGTTCGACGTGTCCCACATGGGGAGGCTTCTGATCGAGGGGCCGGACAGGTGGCCTTTTTGCAGCACGTCCTGACCAGCAATGTGGCGGGCCTGGATCTGGAAAAGGCCCAGTACTGCATCATTCCCGCCCCCGACGGCAGCGCGGTGGACGACGCGTATCTCTATCGCTTTGAGGCAGAGCGTTTTCTGCTGGTGGTGAACGCCGCCAACACAGAAAAGGATCTGGCCCATCTGACGGCGGCGCTACCGGGCTATAACTGCACCATCACGAACATCACGTCCCAGTGGGCGGCCATCGCCCTTCAGGGGCCGAAAAGCAAGGAACTGCTGCTGACGTTGTCCAGCGGCGCGGCTATTACGGAGCCGATGAAAAACGCCCTGGGTACCGTTACCCTGGAGGGACACACCGTCCGGGCCGCCCGCACGGGCTATACGGGAGAGCCGCTGGGCTATGAGCTGTACGTCCCCTCGGAGGACGGTGCGTGGCTGTGGAATCGGCTGTGCGAGCTGGGCGCAAAGCCCGCCGGTCTGGGAGCCAGGGACACATTGCGCCTGGAGGCGGGAATGCCGCTGTACGGTCATGAGATGGGCCTTGACCCGGACGGTCAGCCCATGCCGATTTTTGCCGTATCGCTTGCGAAATTCGCCGTCAGCTTCTCTCCCCAGAAGGGAGATTACATAGGCCGGGCGGCCCTGGAGGCCCAGAACAAAGCCTTCTGCCGCATCCAGAACCGGGATTTCTCCGACATGGCCGACCTGCCCAGGAGCATACGCCCCATCGCCCTGATCGACCGGGGCGTCATGCGGGCCGGTATGCCGGTATACCGGGACGGCGAGCAGATCGGCTGGGTGACGAGCGGCACCATGGTACCCTATTACCGCTCCGAGGGAGAGGGCCTGGAGACCGTCATCACCGAGGACACCGCCAAGCGGGCCATTGGTCTCGCCTATATCGCCAGCGACGTGCTGGAGGACGACATCGTGGAGGTGGACATCCGGGGCAAGCGGGTGCGGGCCGTCGTTCCCGCCTGTCATCTGCGGACGGACGCGCCTCCCTTTGCCCGGCCCATCCTTTACGGCGTAGAGCTGGCCGGACGGGAAACGGCTGAGGAGAGCGGCGAAACGCGGGCCGTGGCCCTGCTGAAGCGGGCGGAGGAAAACCACCTCTGGCGGCAGAAGCTGTGCGTGAACCTGATTCCCTCGGAAAACACC
Organism: Oscillospiraceae bacterium; assembly: GCA_021202795.1. Lineage (GTDB taxonomy): Bacteria > Bacillota > Clostridia > Oscillospirales > Oscillospiraceae > CAJOIG01. The sequence continues at coordinate 31,055 of JAJQCH010000082.1, read as the reverse complement.
CCCAGCCGGGCGGTGCAGATGTTCTCCGCCTCCGACCCCTCCTGCCGGTATGCGGAGCATAAAAAGATCAAATCCTTCTACGACAAGGACATATTCTATTACCAGGGTACCGGCTTCATCGACGAGGTGGAGCAGCTTCTGGCAGAGGAGCTGCGGCAGTATTTCGGCTGTACCCAGGTGGAGACCCGCGCCACCAGCGGCCAGATGGCCAACACCGTGGTCTTTTCCGCCCTGATGGACTGGAAAAACCGCCTGGACAAAAAGCACACTCCCCAGCGCCTGGGCTATGTGCTGAATAACCACATCATCAAGGGCGGCCATCTGTCCGCCCAGCCTATGGGGGCGCTCCATGATTATATCGCCATCGACCCGGTGACGGAGCGGAGCGCCGTGGTGAACTTCCCGGTCTGTAAGGACGATATATACAAAATCGACGTGGAGGAGACCAAAAAGGTCATCGACGAGTATCGCCCGGAGCTTATCATCTTCGGCAAGCGCATGGTGCTACGGAAGGAGCCGGTGGCGGAAATACGCCGATTCCTGGACGAGCAGAATATCCCCGCCACCATCATGTACGACATGGCTCATGTGCTTGGCATTGCCGGGCCGCATTTCCAGGATCCCTTCGCGGACGGGGCGGAGATCGTCACCGGCTCCACCCACAAGACCTTCTTTGGCCCCCAGCGGGGCGTGATCGCCGTGAACTATGAGAAGGAGGAGCTGAAATACGGCCTGTGGGAGACCATCGAGAGCCGGGCCTTCCCCGGCAGCGTGTCCAACCATCACCTGGGTACCCAGCTTGGCCTGCTGATGGCCGCCTATGAGATGAGCGCCTTCCGGGACGAGTATCAGTCCGCCGTTATCGCAAACGCCAAGCACTTCGCCAAAGCCCTGAAGGCCCAGGGGCTGGACGTGGCCGGAGACCCGGCCATGGACTACACCGAGACCCACCAGGTCATCGTGTCCGTGGGCTACGGAGCGGGGGCGGACGTGGCCCGCCGCCTGGAGGAGAACAACATCATCGTGAACTACCAGGCCACCCCGGACGAGGAGGGCTTCACCGCCTCCGGCGCCCTGCGCATGGGCGTCAGCGAGATGACCCGCTTCGGCTTCGGCTTCCAGGAATTTGACGTCCTGGCCTCTCTGATGGCGGACTGCATTTTGCGAAACCGGGACGTATCCCAGGACGTATCCCGCCTGCGGGAGGGCTTTACGAAAATGCGCTACTGCTTCGACGGCCCGGAATTTGACGCCGCATTGGAATCATTCATTAGCAAAATCGGATTTTAAACAAATCACTATTACTATTTATTATAAAGGAGACCAAAACCATGAACTTCCCCTCTGAACTGCAATATTCCAAAAGCCACGAGTGGCTTCGCATGGAGGACGGCGTGGCCGTCGTCGGCATCTCTGACTATGCCCAGCACTCTCTGGGCGACGTGGTGTTCATCAATCTCCCCCAGGAGGGGGACGAGGCCCAAGCCGGGGAACCCTTCGGGGACATCGAGTCCGTCAAGGCGGTCAGCGACCTGGTAAGCCCTGTGTCCGGGGTGGTGTGCGCCGTGAACGAGACGCTGCTGGACAGCCCGGAGCTGGTAAACCAGGATCCCTACGACGCGTGGCTCATCAAGGTGGAAAACATAAGCGACACAGAGGATCTGCTGGGCGCGGAGGAATACGAGAGCTTCTGCGCCGAATGTGAGGAGGCCGAGGGCTGATATGAGCTATGTGCCCTCTACCGGCGCACAGCGCCGGGAAATGCTGGAAGCCCTTGGGATGAGCGACTGGCGGGAGCTGTACCGGGACGTGCCGGCGGAAATGCTCCTGACCGAGCCGCTGGACATCCCGGAGGGGATGGGAGAGCTGGAGGTGCGCCGGGCCGTTTCCGCTATGGCCGCGAAGAACACCCGCTTTGACACCATCCTTCGGGGAGCGGGGGCCTATGACCACTACATCCCCAGCATCGTCCGCTCCGTCACGTCCAAGGAGGAGTTTCTAACCGCCTACACCCCCTATCAGGCGGAGATGAGCCAGGGGGTTTTGCAGTCCATCTTTGAGTATCAGACCATGATTTGCCAGCTCACCGGCATGGAGGTCTCCAACGCCTCCGTGTACGACGGGGCCACCGCCGCGGCGGAGGCCGCCGGGATGTGCCGGGACAGAAAGCGCCGCGTGACCCTGATTTCCGCCGCCGCGCACCCGGACACCATCAACACCATGCGTACCTATTGCTATGGGGCCGGAGAGGAGCTGCGGGTTGTCCCTGCGAAGGACGGGAAGACCGACCCGGCAGCGTTGGAAGAAATGCTGGGGCCGGACGTGGCCAGCTTCTACGTCCAGCAGCCCAACTTCTTCGGGCTGTTGGAGGACGGGGAGGCCCTGGGCCGGCTTGTCCATCAGGCCGGAGCCATGTACGTCATGGGCTGCGACCCCATCTCTCTGGGCGTTTTAAAGACCCCGGCGGAGCAGGGGGCGGACGTGGCCGTGGGTGAAGGGCAGAGCCTTGGTCTGCCCCTTGGCTTCGGCGGGCCGTACCTGGGCTTTATGGCCACCACGAAAAAATATATGCGCCGCCTTCCGGGCCGTATCGTAGGCCAGACGGTTGACAGCGCCGGGGAGCGCTGCTTTGTCCTGTCTCTCCAGGCGAGGGAGCAGCACATCCGCCGGGAGAAGGCCAGCAGCAACATCTGTTCCAACGAGGCCCTGTGCGCCCTGACCGCCGCCGTGTATCTGGCCGCTATGGGGCCGAAGGGACTGGCGGAGGCCGCCCGGCAGTCTATGGCGAAGGCGCATTATTTTGCAGACACCCTCACCGCCATCGACGGAATAGAGCTTGCATATCCCGGCCCCTTCTACCAGGAATTCGTCACCACCGCTCCCCGGCGGGAGGAGATATTGTCCGCCCTGGAGGCCCAGGGGATTTTGGGCGGTCTGCCTGTGCCGGAGGGCATATTGTGGTGCGCCACGGAAAAGGCCAGCCGCCAGGCCCTTGACCGGGCCGCCGCCATCGTCAGGGAGGTGCTGTCGAAATGAAGCTGATATTTGAAAAAAGCGTCGCAGGCCGCCGGTGCGACATTCTGGGCAAGTGCGATGTGGACTATGTCTCCCTGCCGGAGGGCTTTGCGCGGCAGACGCCCCCCGCCCTGCCGGAGGTCAGCGAGGTGGATCTGTCCCGCCACTATACAGCCCTGAACCAGCAGGTACACGGGGTCAACTGCGGTTTCTACCCCCTTGGCTCCTGCACCATGAAATATAACCCCCGTATCGACGAGGACATGGCCGCCCTGGAGGGCTTCACCGACATACACCCCCTGGCCCCGGAGAGCGCGGTGCAGGGCTGCCGGGAGGTACTGGACACCGCGTCCCGCTATCTCTGCGAAATATCCGGCATGGACGCCATGACCTTCCAGCCCGCCGCCGGAGCCCACGGGGAGTTCACCGGGGTGCTGCTGATTAAGCAGTACCACGACAGCCGGGGAGACACAGGGCGCAGGAAAATCATTATCCCCGATTCCGCCCACGGCACTAACCCCGCCACCGCCGCCATGTGCGGCTACCAGGTGGTGAACGTCCCCTCCGCCCCGGACGGGTGCGTGGACATCGAGGCCCTGAAGGCCGTGCTGGGAGAGGACACCGCCGGGCTTATGCTCACAAACCCCAACACCGTGGGCCTTTTTGACGAAAATATTCTGGAGATCACCCGCCTGGTGCATCAGGCCGGGGGCCTGTGCTATTACGACGGGGCCAACCTGAACGCGGTCATGGGGGTGGTGCGGCCCGGAGACATGGGCTTCGACTGCATCCACATGAACCTGCACAAGACCTTCGCCACCCCCCACGGCGGCGGCGGGCCGGGGGCGGGCGCCGTGGGCTGCAAAGCCTTTCTGGCGGAGTTTCTGCCCCGCTCCGCCCTGGCGGAGGAGCCGGGTCATATCCAGGTGCGCTCTTTCCAGGGAAACTTCCTGATTGTGGTTCGGGCGCTGACCTACCTCATGAGCCTGGGCCGGGAGGGCATCCCGGAGGCGGCTCAAAACGCGGTGCTGAACGCCAACTACCTCATGGAGAAAATCAAGGGTACCTTCCAGCCCGCCTATGACCGGGTGTGTATGCACGAGTTTGTGCTGGATCTGGGGCCGTATAAAAAGGCTACCGGTGTCTCCGCCCTAGACGTGGCAAAATCCCTCATCGACTACGGGATGCACCCGCCCACCATGTACTTCCCCTTGATCGTCCACGAGGCCCTGATGCTGGAGCCGACAGAGACGGAGAGCAAGGAGACCCTGGACTGGGCGGCGGAGATATTCCGCAAGCTCTACGACCTGGGGTACAAAGACCCGGATTATATGCGCGCCGCACCCCATCACGCCCAGATTGGCCGCCCGGACGAGGTGCGGGCCTCCAGAAACCCCGTCCTTCGCTGGGAAGAGGCATGACAGAGCGGCTGTATCTGTATGAGGGGGTCGGCTTCGACCCCCACTACAACCTGGCGGTGGAGCAGCAGCTTTTGGAGACGGTTCAGCCGGGGGAGTGTATTTTATATCTCTGGCAGAACCAGAACACGGTGGTCATTGGCCGGAACCAGAACGCCTGGAAGGAGTGCCGGGTGTCCCGCCTGGAAGAGGACGGCGGCACCCTGGCCCGCCGCCTCTCCGGGGGCGGGGCGGTGTTCCATGATTTGGGAAACCTGAACTTCACCTTTCTGCTCCCCACGGCGGACTATGACCTGAAAAAGCAGACGGAGGTCATCCTGACCGCCTGCCAGAGTCTGGGCGTCCCGGCGGTTCTGTCGGGCCGGAACGACCTGACGGCGGCGGGAAAGAAATTTTCCGGCAGCGCCTTTTATCACAACCGTGGCCGCTCCTATCACCACGGCACCCTGCTGGTGCAGGTGGACAGGGAGAAAATGGGCCAGTACCTGAACCCCTCCCCCGCCAAGCTTGAGGCCAAGGGGGTGGATTCCGTCCGGGCCAGGGTGGTAAATCTGGCGGATATACAGCCGGACATCACCGTTCCCGCCCTGCGGGAGGCCCTGGCCCTGGCCTTCGGGAGAGTGTACGGCCTGCCGATAACGCCGGTGCCGCCGGAGCGGCTGGATGAGGCTGCCATCCACGGCTTTTTCCAGAGGAACCAGAGCTGGGGCTGGTGCTTTGGCCCCCGGCTGCCCTTTGACGTCTCCTGTCAGGGGCGCTGGCCCTGGGGGGAGCTGGGGCTGGAGCTGGCCGCGGAAAACGGCGTCATCCGGCACTGCTCCGTCTGGACGGACGCCATGGAATGGGAGCTTTCCGCCCGGCTGGAGACGGCCCTGACCGGCTGCCGTTTCGTTCTGCCGGAGATGGAGGAAAAAATCACCGCCGCCCGCGTCCCCCACAGCGCGGATATATGCGCCCTTTTGGAGGCGCAAAACTTCTGATTTCTGAGGAGCATCATCCATGAACGATTATCAGCTCATTGTCATCGGCGCCGGGCCGGGGGGCTACAGCGCGGCTCTGCGGGCGGCTCAGCTTGGGATGAAGGCCGCCGTAGTGGAGAGCCGGGAGGCGGGCGGCACCTGCCTGAACCGGGGGTGCGTCCCGGCGAAGACCCTGCTCCACGCCTCGGACGTATATCACAGCGCTGTCCACAGCGGAGACATCGGCGTTCATATCCAGGGAGCGCGGGTGGATATGGGAGAGATTTTCGCCTATAAGCGCCATGTGTCGGAGACATTGGCCGCCGGGGTGGAAAATCTTCTGAAAAGCGCCAGGGTTCCCCTGTTCCGGGGCCGGGGGCGGATCACCGGGCCTCACACCGTCCAGGTGACGGGGGCAGACGGAACCGCGGCCAGCTACACCGGGGACAATATTCTTATCGCCACCGGCTCCGTACCCGCCCGGCCCCCCATTCCGGGGCTGGAGCTGGAGGGCGTCATGACCTCCGACGAGCTTTTGCAGGGAACAGACCACCTGTACCGCTCCATCGTCATCATCGGCGGCGGGGTCATTGGGGTGGAGTTTGCCACCTTCTACGCCGACCTGGGCTGTCAGGTGACGATCATCGAGGGCCTTGACCGGCTGCTCCCCACCCTTGACCGGGAACTGGGTCAAAACCTTGCCATGGGCATGAAAAGGCAAGGCGTGCAGGTGTTCACCAACGCCACCGTGGAACGGGTAGAGCGGGCTGAGGACGGCCTGCGGGTCTGCTTCGACGCCAGGGGAAAATCCGGCGACGTCACAGGGGAGGCCGTTCTCTGCGCCATTGGGCGGCGGCCCTATTATGAGGGACTGTTCGCGGAGGATATAAAGCCGGAGACGGACGGGCGGAGCCTGCGGGTGGACGGGCGGTTTCAGACCAGTATCCCCGGCGTCTACGCCGTGGGAGACGTATCCTCCCGGTACCAGCTTGCCCATGTAGCGGCAGCCCAGGGGACGGCCTGCGTGGAAATGCTCTGCGGTGTGGAGAACGCCACCGACCTTGACCTGGTGCCGAGCTGCATCTACTGCCGGCCTGAAATCGCCACCGTGGGCCTGACGGAGGCGGAGGCCAAGGCCGCAGGCATCCCGGTGAAGGTGGGCAAATGCGTCATGGGCGGCAACGCCCGCACCCTGCTGGCGGAGGCGGGCCGCAGCTTTATGAAGCTGGTGGCCAACGCCGAGACCGGCGAGCTTTTGGGGGCGCATTTGATGTGCCTGAACAGCACGGACATGATCTCCCAGCTCAGCGGCGCCATCGCCGATCGTCTGACCGCCCGCCAGCTTCTTCATACCATGCGCCCACACCCCACCTATGAGGAGGCCCTGACTGACGCGCTCCATGATTTGTGCGGAAAGCTGGAGAAAAAATAGTACCCCTTTTAAAACCATCAACACGCCCCTGACAAAATATCACCCCCTGACAAAATATCACCCCCTGACATAATCCTCTCGCCGCGCATAATCGGGCAAGATTGTCAGGGGGATGCATTTTTCTCAAAATCTGCAAAGCATGAAAGAACATGATGAACCGCCCCAGGGAAAACCCTGGGGCGGCCCATACTACTGAAAGGAGAAACGTCTGAATCTATACTGATTTGAGGATTATCAATGAATTAGAACTGCTCCACGTCCTGGAGAGCGGCATAGCCTTCCTCGCCGGTGCGAACCTTGATGACATTCTCTACGTTGTAGATGAATATCTTGCCGTCGCCGATATGGCCGGTATACAGCACCTGCTTGGCGGTGTCCACAACGGTCTGAACGGGAACCTTGCTGACCACGATCTCCACCTGCATACGAGGCAGGAGGGTGATGTCTTGGGCAACGCCGCGGTAATATTCGGGCTTGCCCTTCTGGACGCCGCAGCCCATGACGTTGGTAACAGTCATGCCGGTGATGCCGATGCCCATCATGGCGGCCTTGAGATCCTCGAACTTCTCCTGATGGAGCAGGATGGTGACGTTCGTCAGCTTCACATCGGAATCGCTGGCCACAGGCTTGGGAGAGCGCACCTGAACGGGTACCGCGTCATCCACAGACACAGGAGCGGGGGCGGCGGCAGCCGGAGCGGGAGCAGCAGGCTCGGCGGTGACGGTGCCGATGGAGGCGACGCCAGCGCCCATGGCAGGCATGAAGTCGGCGTAAGCGCTGACCAGGCCGTGTTCACTGATGTCCAGGCCGGTGATTTCATCCTCCGGGCTGACACGCAGACCCATGGTCTTTTTCAGCAGCAGGAAGAACAGGGAAATGGTAACGGCAGTCCAGGCGATGATAGCGACCACACCCAGAAGCTGGATGCCCAGGCAGGAGAGGCCGCCGCCATAGAACAGGCCCACAACGCTGTCGTTGCCGGGAGCGGAGGTGGTAGCGAACAGGCCCACGGCCAGGCCGCCCCAGATGCCGTTGAAGCAGTGGACGGCCACAGCGCCCACGGGGTCGTCGATGTGGAGCTTATAGTCCAGCAGCCACACGCCGAACACCACCAGCAGGCCGGAAACAATGCCAACCATAATCGCGCCGAAGCAGTCCATCACGTCGCACCCGGCGGTGATGCCCACAAGACCGGCCAATGCCGCGTTCAGGCACATAGAAACATCGGGCTTGCCGTATTTCAGCCAGGTGAAAATCATGCAGACCACGGTGGCCACGGCGGGGGCGACGGTAGTGGTCAGGAAGATGGAGCCGAGCTGCTCCACAGATGTGGCGGCGGCGCCGTTGAAGCCGTACCAGCCAAGCCAGAGGATGAAAACGCCCAGGGCGCCGATGGCGATGTTGTGGCCGGGGAAGGCGTGAACCTTTGTCACCTTGCCGTTCTTATCCCGGACGAACTTGCCGATACGGGGGCCGACCATGGCCGCGCCGATCAGGGCGCACACGCCGCCGACCATATGGATGGCGACGGAACCGGCGAAATCGTGGAAGCCGATCTGAGCCAGCCAGCCGCCGCCCCAGACCCAGTGGGCCTCGATGGGGTAGATGATCGCGGATATAATGGCGGAATAAACGCAGTAGGACGAGAACTTGGTGCGCTCGGCCATAGCGCCGGAGACGATGGTGGCAGTGGTGGCGCAGAACACCAGGTTAAAGACGAAGTTTGACCAGTCGAAGTTTGCATAGTCGGTGAAGATGTCAAACCCAGGCTTGCCGATGATTCCCAGCATATCCTCCCCCAGCAGCAGGCTGAAGCCGATGAGGATGAACATCACCGTGCCAATGCAGAAGTCCATCAGGTTCTTCATCAGGATGTTGCCGGTGTTCTTGGCTCTGGCGAAGCCGCTCTCCACCATGGCGAAGCCGGCCTGCATCCAGAACACCAGCGCCGCGCCGATCAGGAACCAGACGCCGAACGTAGTGCCGGAAACAACTTCTTGCACTCCTTCAATGATTTCTTGTGTCATTGTTATACTCCTCCTTTGATGATGTTGATCTCGTGCTTCCCATATGCAGACACATACAGACGGGAAAAATAGAAAACGGCAAGGACGTCACAGTAATTGCTGCGACGTCCTTGCCGTTTCAATGATTGCACTATAAACCTCTTGAAAGGATTTGTCAAGGCACTTTTAACAGTTTTGGGGGCCGATTTTGAGCATTTTGTTGAAATTGGTTGTGTTTTGGCGCATGGAACCGGGGTGTTTTGGGTGGTTTTGACGAAAGGGGCATTACCCCGCGCGGCGGATCCTCTTTTTCAGGGCGCTGAAAACGCTTTGGAGCATACCTTTGGTGGTATCGTTCATGAAGTACCCATAAACAAAAGACAGCCCGCAGTAAATCACCGCGCCAACGGCAACCTGCACTATCAATGCTACTATACTGCCGTCAATATAGTGCGCCACAAGCTTTACGCCCGCGTACATGATCACACCAATCACGAGGAATGGAAGTGCGGCGGTCACATAATCTTTAACGGAAACATATTTTCTGTATAGCCATATCTGAAGACAGAAACCAGTCAGTTCTGCTGAAACCGTTCCTATCACCGCGCCATAAATACCAAGCACAGGAATCAGCAACGCTGAAAGTATTAGATTGACGACAGCGTTTATAGTGACTATTTTTACCATCGTGGAATCGTGTTTAAGCGGATAAATATAGCAGCTTCGAACAGCGTCTCCCAGCCCTATGACCAGGATAAGCGGACACATACTTACCATCACTGAGCCGCAAACAGCGAAATCCTCTCCATAGTACAACACTGCAAACGAATCAGCCACAGAAGCAATGCCAAACGAGGCCGCAAAACCAATAAAGCTGGCTACCGTCAAGCAAATACTGAAATTTTCGCTTAGTTTTCCAAAATTATTTTCTTCGGCATATCGACACGATCTTGGGAATAAGACTGTCCCAATCATTGCAATAAAGGTTATTGGAACCCTGACAATTTTATCGGAATACTCATAGAACGCCACATTATCCTTGGTAGACAAAAGCCCCAGAAGTGTCTTATCAAACACCGTATAGAGCGACACCGCAATCACCGCCAAAAACAGGGTAAGCAGCGGCTTAATATGCTCCCGCATATCCTCCTTTGTCACATGAATCGGAGGGAGCACCGCCAGCACCTGTGGCATCACGACGACATGGCCCAGACAGGTTGACACGCACATGATGATGGTGTATATAAGAACATCCGAAGGATCGTGCACAAAGCAGAAAATACAGACTGTTTCCACCAGCTTGACAATCGCATTTCTGATTGCCACGAACCTGGACTTTTCCAAGCCATAAAACAGCCATATAATATCAAGCGCCGCTGAAAAAACGTAAATAGCCTGGACCAGAGCAACATCTACATCGCTTTTGCAAATCAGAAGCACATAGACTAAATACGCCGCCAGCATGAACACAGACGCGATAAAGTGAATGAGATACAGGCTCCAGAAGGTTTTCCTGAGGACTACCCTGTCATATCTTCGCAGGGCTATAATCCGCCGCCCATACTTGTCTATCCCAAGCATGGCAATGATCACAAAATAATACGCTATGGAGTAGGTGTATGTGTAAACACCTAAAGAGGTGCTTCCCAAGGTTCTCGTCAGATAAGGCGAAACGATAAGCGGGACCACAAGTACCAACGTCTTGTAGAGACCCTGAAACGCAAAATTACTTTTCGCCCCGTCCGGTTTTAGCAGTTTGGAGCTCATTTATCCATCACCTGACTTCGCCTTGATCTTAAGCGTCTGCTCCATCGGGATCGATTATAACAAACCTTGGCTTTCTCCACACCTGTTTTATCAAACGCGCCCAGCAGACAAAGAAACGACAGATTGTATATCGCATTGAACATATACGCTTCAGCAATCCCAATCAGGATAAAAAACAGACTAAACAGCGCCATATTAACCTGCTTGTTTTTCAAAAACTTCCGCAGCATAACACAATAGGCGATAATGATAGCAGCAAAAATCAGAATGCCCCAGCTGAGAGCACAGTGAATATAAGCATTGTCAAGTATATTAGACGACACCCCCTCAAGCTGGGCCTGCCGTGTACCTATATACTCGATCTCCTGCCCGAATAATTTCAGGTCATATGTATTCAAAAACCTTGACGCCGAAGAAATCCGCGTGGTCAATATAGAATTCAGCTTGATTGCAAACGCATTGCCCCGGTCATACAGCCAGACTGCCAGGAAACTCAGTGCGGCCAACAGAGGCGTAACTACCGTGAAGGCGAGTTTTACGGGCTTTGTATAAAACAGCTTCGGCACCACCGCAGCTAGCACAAAGAGCAGGAAAATAACCGCAAAGGTATATACGGAGGACCGCCCTCCGCCAATATGCTCAACAGCCAACGCGCATCCAATCACGAGCAGCCATTCATACCACTTCATTTTCCCATAGCGGACACACAGCCACTCCACAAGGATGGTCAGCACATAGCAGGTGAAGGTGTTGGGGTGCTGAAATCCCCAGGCCTGCTTATAGTTTCCGTTTATCACGGCAGTGTAATTGTCCGTTATCCCGACCGCGCACATCCCCACGATAACGACGAGCATACAGACCTTCAGCTTGATATCATACCGCAGCAGCTTTTCAACGTCGATATGCTGCGCAAGTATCATGAAAAAGACATATATCAGCAGCGCCCGATCTGTGATGGTGATTTCAACGAGAAAAATTACCGCTAAAAATACCAGGTATTTTATGATCTCAGTTTTCGTATAACGGTCCAGCAAAAGCAGGGAGATCAGCAGAAGCAACAGCGAAGCATAGGAAATAGCCTCCTGCAGCGCATCCAGATCACAAGTAATTGCCAGCTCCGACCCCAGTATAAAGGAGGAAGCCGAGTAAAGCGTCCAAGTGATAAAAAACAGTACTTCTGCCGCCGTGTATTTTTCCTTCTCTATCATATTTGTTATACCTTCATCTCGATTCCCCTGTTGCTTGCTCCAAAGGTCATCTAATCATTGCATCCTTCGTTTTCAGTTTAATGCTGATGTTCGGATTAAGTAGTATTTGCATACGTGATTTTGTGAGATAACGCTTCATCGAACTGCACTCGTTATCCCAGTATCCACATTTCCTAGCTTTTGTTAGAATTTTATTTGATATTATTACTTTTTTACAATTCAAATTATTTCGATACCTTTTGCTTGTTATACTTCTGTATAAATCCTCAAACAGACAAATTGCCCGCCACTCAGATATCCATTTCTTATCAAATACACATTTCCCAGCCATACTCTTCATAGCACCACTTGAATTCAGTAGATGATTATATAATCGGTTTTCTACAAAATATATTACATTACTTTTTTTTAAATATTCAGCAAGAAAAACAAGATCTTCACCGATATATAATTCCTCGTTGAATGCAATTTGTTTCAAAATACTTGTCCTAAACAATTTATTCCATAAGCTAGAAGCCATTGAATTGTGCTGAAGTATACCAACAATACATTCTTCATGAGAAAGAAATCCTTCTCGAATTGGAGCGATTCTCTTGTCATTTAATGGAAATGTATCAATAACCTTACCTTCTTCATTTACAGTATTATATCCGCAAATAGCTATATCGCTATTACTTATTTCCATTGCTTTTACCATTGTCTCTATGTATTGTGGCTCCAAATAATCATCAGCATCTACAAAAACTACAACTTCCCCTTTTACGTGTTTTAATCCTTCATTGCGGGCATTCGATACTCCCTTATTTTTTTTATTCAGTAAATTCACCCTTCGGTCGCCAATTTTTCTAATTATTTCTGCTGAATTATCTGTTGATCCATCATCAACGACTATAATTTCTATATTTGAATATGTCTGTTTGATAACAGAGTCCAAGCATTTATAAATGAATTTTTCCGCATTAAAAACCGGAATAATAACGGTTGCCAACACCACCACATTTACCTCACTCATGTTTTTCTTGTATATCGTTTGTCTTATCCATCGTTTCAAAATTTTTAATCTCGGTTGCAACTTTACCACCGTAAATAGTTTTTGGGGGAACGATTCCTTTTACGACACTCCCAGCAGCAATTACACTGTTAGCTCCAATATATGTATTTCGCAGAATAACACTATTGGCACCAATCCAAACTCCATCTTCTATCACAACAGAACCCGTCTTATAGCCTCTATTATTATTTTTATAATCGTGGTCGTGATCCACGATTACCACATTATTTGCAATTTTTACGTGATTTCCGACTGTAATTTTATTCATTGCTGTAACACTCACATTACGATTAAAGACGGTGTTTTCGCCAACTCTGATAATCCCACCGTTCAGCGCATGAAGCTGAACCCCGCGTCTAAAATTACATAATCTTCCAATTTCAAGATATCCTCCATTGAAATAAATTTTAACACCACGTTCCCACCGCTGTAATCCATATATTTTTATACAACCATGACCAATAATTTGATAAAAAAAGCACTTCGGAAGAGAATAAACTTTTTGGAATGTTCTCTTTAATATACCATTCATTCAACCACACTCATTTCAAACAATTCCGAATAATGTCTTTGAAGCATATTTGCAACTGAGTAAATCGAATAACCTTTCGCCTCTGCACACGGTTTAGCGCTCTGTCTTTCAAAACTAGCCATAGATAATGCCACGCTCCCCCATTCTTTCGGCGATGAATTTAACGAAAGAAATTTCACAGAGTCGCATATTTTAACCTCTTCTGTTATAGTATCAGCAAGCACACATGGAACCCCCGCAACTTGAGCTTCAATACAAGCAACGGGAAGTCCCTCATGATAACTCGGCATAACAAAAACATCCATTGCCTGGTACATGTCTTCAATATTTTTCACAACGCCCATAAAGCTTACAAACTCTTCTATCTCAAGAGCCTTAACCATTTGCTCTATTGCACCCTGCTTTTCCCCAGTACCGAACAGCAAAAGAACTGCATTGTCGTTCATTTCATGAATTTCCTTAAAAACCTTAATGAGAAATTCATGGTTCTTTTGCTCTAAAAACCTTCCTACGTGACCGACTACTATCTTGCCATTTAGTTTTAACTTTTTTCTGATTTCACTTCTAGTTATACAGCTATAGTCAAATCTTTCCAGCTCAATGCCGTTCTTTATCAGTGATACTTTTCCACTCTTACAGGAGAAATCCGTGTACATATATTCTGCCGCCTTTTGGGAACAAGCATACAGCTCCGTAGCACTTTCTTCCAAAACAGGTTTTAACAATTGAAATAGAACTCTTTTTATACCCGACTGACTTGTATCTCCAGCATTATGTGAATGAACAATTCTATTTTTAACACCAGCACTTTTTGCTGCTTTCACTGCAAAAAGATTAAAAAAGAAATTTCCAGAATTAATATGAATAACTGAATATTCGTTCTCTAATAAAAATTTTTTTAATTTCGTGTACAGTTTTATTTTCCTTGTTAAAATGTTGCCTGAGATTCCTAATTCGTATATTCGTCCGCCCATACTCTCGATTTCTTCTCGATGGATACCGTAAGTAGTTTTATTGGGGGATATAAAATCAAACTGTACTTTTTCTCGATCAATGTGGGTGTATACGTTATAAAGGAAGGAGGACACACCTCCGAAATTTGAACTTCCTGAATTCAGCTGTAAAACCCTTTTCTTCATTATTTTTTTCATATTAGCCCTACGTTCACTTACTTATTCCTCAACTTTTTTCTTCTCGATAACACGCAAATCTGTCGATGAAACACCCTCTGTGTAGGGAAGGAAAACCACATCGACACCATAACCTGCCAATTCAAATTTTGTAGCCTCCCACCTAGGACTTCCTTTCCAATCATCTCCAATAAAAATTGCATCATACTGATATTTTTTTAATTGAACGACCTTATCAAGAGTATTTGCTATTACAGCCTTATCTACTGCTCGAATATTTTCAACAATCATTCTTCTAGCATCCTGATCAATGACTGGCTTTTTATTTTTATACTCTACAACTAGATCATCGGAGTTCACGGCAACAATTAAATAATCACACTGCTTTTTTGCATTATTTATTAAATTTAAATGCCCAACATGAAACATATCATAGACTCCCTGTGTGTAACCCACTTTGTAATGTTTCATTTTTTAAATCACCTCGTATAGATTTTTGTTTGAACAAAGGTCTTTTATCAGACTGCAAACTCTCTGTGTGGCTCGTCCGTCTTCAAAATTTCCCATTTCCCTATGATGAAGTTCGATATCAGATTTATATTTGCTCTCATCAAATGATTTTATTAATTCACCTAAACTGTATATGTCAACGGCTACAGGAAACCTCCATTCCCTTACTGGTATATCAAAATCTCTGTCTCGCCCATATTTCTCCATATCTTTGCAAAACAAAAAACAAGGCTTATACGTGAATGAAAAGTCCCAAACACATGATGAATAATCGGATATCAGTGCATCAGCAACGCATAGCAATTCCTGCATATCTGGATATTTTGTGGCATCTTTCACATAGGGCTCAGGAATATTTGGTGGTAAGTATACATTCGGATGCAATCTGACGACTACAACCCATTCACCCCCAAATCTTTTCTCAAAAGCCAATTTTACTAAGGAATAATCCATTCCATAATCGTTATCATTTCGGTCTTTTCTCCACGTTGGTGCATATAGCACTATTTTCTTATCACTTTCAATCTCCAGAAAACTATAAACCCGCTTTTTATAATCAGTCTGGTGTTTATTAATAATCAAATCCATCCGGGGAGTACCAGGAAGCACTTTACCGCTAAACCCCATGGTTCCCCGTACACGTCTTTCCATCATGCTTTTCGATCCACTTAAAACATATGTATAATCCCGATGATATAATAATTCCAATTTCCTTTCTACCCCATCACACTTCCCCTGTTGCTTGTACCCGTTACTGGCATGCCATGTTTGAATCACATCCTGCCCGTTTCTTCTCTGTAATTCGCCATACCCCTGAACGTTTTGCACAATAACGCGTGACGTTTTTGCGTAATAGTAATATAAAATAGACCTAAATCTGACAACCCTATAACAATCCGGAATTTTGTCTATCATATTTTTTGGCTTTTTGAATGCCCAAATAATTTCAAACTGTCCTGGGAAATTTAATTCCAAGTACTCAGAAATTTGACGGGGATTGCACGAATATTGTTTTCCGTTATAACTATAAAACATCAGCCTATTATTTTTAATGGGGAAAATATTAAATATGTTCAGCGCCTTACTCAAGAAAAGAAGAAGAATATATTTTATCCAGTTTACCATTTTGTTTTCCCTTCCTATATAGGCTTAATATGTTACGATCGACATATATTTCTAGAATAAGCTTTTTACCAGCCCATCTAACTTGCTGCAAAACCTCACGTTGTTACTTTTCATCTCCACGGACATTGCTGCGATTATATTATCATACCTTGCTATCGTTTCACTTAGCTTACTTATATTCTCAACAACGAGTATGTTCCCCTGTCTCTCTGCCACAGTACGACAAAAGTTTACCTGATGATCATTTATATGCTCACTGAACTCCTTCTTCCGAGGAACAACTATCGGAATTTTACCAACCTGCAGCGGCATAATAAAGCTGGCTGGACCACCATGTGTGATTACAATCCTTGCCTCCTTAACATACTCTAGCATCCTCTGATACGGATAAAAATTACTCCATCCACACGATTTCGGCTCGTAAGTTGAAAAGCCGGTTTGAATGACAACGTCCTCTGTAATGACCTGTTTTTCCCGCAGCTCGTCCACGCATTGAACAAGTCTATTAAACTGCTGCTCATGCGTTCCTACCGTAACAAAAATCACATTATCGCCTCAATTCCCTAAAAAATACTTCCCAGGTTAATGGCTTTGGGATAAACGGCCTTCATTTCCTCCCACTGGACAATGAATTTATCCGCTATAGGATAAACCAGTTTGCCGGTCAATGTCGGACGGTCTATTCTGTCAAATACCTCTATGTAGATGCATTTTTTCCCCATCAGCTTTGCCAGATAAAAAAAGGGAACCGCTACAGCAGCGCCGGAGGAAATGATTAAATCGGGCTTTTCCTTCCTTAGCACCTTAATTGCAACAAACGTATTTCTGACAAGATTTTTGAAATTCCGGTTTGTTGGATAATAGCACGGGTACATAACCTCGTCCTTTAGCAGACTTCTGGCATCCTCTTTGTCAAATGTGACCCAGAAACGTTCTTTATTCTCCCAAAACGGCTTTAGCATATATAAATGCGTCAAATGCCCGCCGCTGGATCCAACCAAGCAAATCTTCATTCTATATCTCCCTCTGATATCCAACTGGTCACCTGCCGTTATCCAATTGGATAATTAGCCTATATAAAAACTCGGCCCCTCCGCGATGTCCGCGTGCATACCTGCCGCAAACATCCCCCGCGAAAGAGCCGATTTATATTCACACCAGATCTCCAA
The DNA here is from genome assembly GCA_021202795.1 of Oscillospiraceae bacterium. GTDB lineage: Bacteria > Bacillota > Clostridia > Oscillospirales > Oscillospiraceae > CAJOIG01. The sequence goes on along the minus strand of JAJQCH010000082.1, from coordinate 13,733 downwards.
ACAGCTCCTCGCCGTAGACGCCTTCCTGGATGAGACGGAGCAAATTCTCCTTCACCTCAGGCATATCCGCTTTATAGGTGATGCCGAACCATTTGTCATGGCTGTCCAGAACCTGAACGGAGACTTTTTTCTCCCGCAGCAGGTCGCCGATGAAGATGGGCATCAGGTATTCGCCGTCCTGCCAATCGTCGCCAATGGTCTCAAAAAAATGGTTGAAGCCCCATTCCAGTGTGTCCAGAAATTCCGGCGTCAGGCCCCACATATTCATGGAGACCTTCCCGTCCGGGTTCAGATCCTTCCCGTTGGCCTGCGCGCCGGCGGCGGTTTTGACGATATTTTTCGTCTCGACAATATCGGTCAGATAGCCGTTTTCCACCTGGCACAGCCCTCTTGTGACGCCGCCGTGGTCGGAGAGGGTATTTTTCAGGATAAACCCGGCCATGCAGAGGTCGTTGGGCCGCTCCGGCGTATAGCGCAGAAGAAAATCGTGGAGGGCGGCAAAGGCCTCCTTGCCGTAATAGTCGTCCGCGTTGATCACCGCAAAGGGTTCATGTATCAGCGCCTTGGCCGCCAGCACGGCCTGGCAGGTACCCCAGGGCTTTGTCCTGTCCGCAGGGACAGTCACCCCAGCGGGAACATCCTCCAGGGCCTGAAAGGCGTATTCCACCTCCACGCCGAGGCGCTGGCAGAGCGCTTCAACGCGCTCGCCGATGATCTCTCTGAAATCCGCCTCAATATCCCGGCGGATGATGAACACGATTTTGTTGAAGCCAGCCTGTATGGCATCATGGATGGAGTAGTCCATGATGATTTCCCCATGCAGTCCCACCGGCTCAAGCTGCTTGATGCCGCCTCCAAAGCGGCTGCCGATGCCGGCAGCCATGATAAGTAAGGTTGTTTTCATTTATCTCTTTCCATCCGGCCCGGCGTTATTGTTCAGCAGTTCCGCCCCTCAAAGATTACCGAGAAGGTTTTGAAAATCAGCTTGATGTCCACCCAGGGAGAGCAGGTCTCGATATATTTGAGATCCAGATCCACCCACTCCTCAAAGGACAGCTCGTGACGATGCTTTAGGGTCTGCCAGTAGCAGGTCAGACCCGGCTTGATCATCAGCCGCTGCATTTCATAATCGCTGTAGGTCTCCACCTCGCGGGGCAGCGGGGGACGCGGCCCTACGATGCTCATATCGCCCTTCAGCACGTTCAGAAGCTGAGGCAGCTCGTCAATGCTTGTCCGCCGGATAAAGCGCCCCATGCGGGTAATGCGGGGGTCGTCCTTCATTTTGAAGGTGCGACCATCGCGTTCGTTTTTATCCATGAGCTGCGGAAGCAGCTCCTCCGCGTTGACAACCATAGAGCGGAATTTATAAAATTTAAATTCCCTGCCGTCCTTCCCGATTCTCGTCTGCACAAAAAAGGGCGATCCGTGGGGGTCGTCCAGGAAAATCAGGACGGAAAGCACCAAAAACAACGGTGACAGGCATATCAGCCCCGCCAGGGAGAAGGCCACATCAACAACTCGCTTTGCAAAGAAATAGGCTCGCCGGGGCTTACATTCTATTGTTTCAAAGGCTCGTTCTGACGGCTTTGTTGTATCACTCACAGCATTGACTTCCATCTCTAGCGGCTTTAAATTTATAACGTCGATATATGATTTCAGTTCTGTCATATAATCTTTCGATCCCTCATGCCACAGCATTTTATCATCAAATCAGAATCCGCGCATTTATGCAACGTCATCTGTTTCAAGGCCAGGCACGGTCAGGCCACCGCCCGGCCTCTTTTCATTGCATTTTCGCATTTTACCACACGACGCCTCATATTGCAAGAGTTTATACCCGGTTTTTACATTTGGCCTCATTTATCGGGGCAAAACGCGGTAAAATATTTGGTAAAATGCTGAATTTTTTGTGCGATTTGACGACAATTTTTCCTTCTTTTTCCAAGAGAACTCTTCCCCTGGTATACGCTTTTCAGGTCAAATCTGCTCGAAAAGCTTTCGCCACTGGGCGAAGGCGTCCCGGAAGGAGGCGCGGTTGGCGTCCCGCTTGGCTCGTTCATCCCGGTAGCGGCCCAGAACGAAGTCACGCTCCGCCAGCTTGATCCAGCTCCGATAGCTATTGACGCCCTCGTCGCTGGCAACCTTCCAGATTACGTCCACCTGTCCGGCCAGCTCCTCGTCGTCCTTGGCGCCCCACCATTTGAAGATATAATCCAGGCCCACCAGATTGGCAAAGCCCTCCTCCCGCAGGCCGGCCAGAGCGGCCACATCCTCAGAGAAGGCGTCCTCCCACTTGGCCACGCGTCCGGCAGTGTTTTTCTGCCAGCTCGTACGAACGTTGTCCGCCAGCTTGTCAGCGCAGAGCTGCCAGGCGCACTCCGCGTCCATTTTTTCCAATACGCTTCCTATCAGCATAGGTACCGTTCCTTTCTTTGCTTCTTGGCGTCCGCCCCCATTTCTGCGGGGGCGGACAGATTGACAGGTTTATTTGACGGCGGCGGCCTCCTGGGCATACATTTCCTTTTGCAGCTCCAGGTTCGCGAACCGCTCCTGCGCGGTCTTCTCCGCCTCGGTGAACAGCTCCTCCGCCCGCTCCGGGAAGTTGATGGTCAGAGCGGAATAACGGGCCTCGTTCATGATGAAATCCCGATAGGAGCCGCTGGGCGCCTTGGAATCCAGGGTGAAGGGGTTCTTGCCCTGGGCGATCAGGGACGGGTTATAGCGGAACAGGTTCCAATAGCCGCAGTCCACCGCCTTCTTCATCTCCGACTGGCAGTTGGTCATGCCGCCCTTGATGCTGTGCATCTCGCAGGGGGCGTAGCCGATGACCAGAGAGGGGCCGGGATAGGCCTCCGCCTCGGCAATGGCCTTCAGGGCCTGGGCAGGGTCGGCGCCCATGGCAATCTGGGCCACATAGATGTAGCCGTAGGTCATGGCGATCTGAGCGAGGCTCTTCTTCGCCAGGGCCTTGCCGGCGGCGGCGAACTGCGCCACCTGGCCGATCTGGCTGGCCTTGGACGCCTGGCCGCCGGTGTTGGAATAGACCTCCGTGTCGAAGACCATGACGTTCACGTCCTCGCCCTGGGCCAGCACGTGATCCAGGCCGCCGAAGCCGATGTCATAGGCCCAGCCGTCGCCGCCGAAGATCCAGACGGACTTCTTGGAGAGGTATTCCTTGTTCTTCAAAATTTCCTGGCAATGCTCGCCGCCGCAGCCGGAGCTTTCCACCGCCGCCACCAGCTTGCGGGTGGCCGCGTCGTTGGCGGGGCCGTCGTTATAGGTGTCCAGGTACTCCTGGGCCGCCTGGCGGATGGCGTCCACCTTGCCGTTGGCCGCCACTTCCTCCACAACGCCCTTCATGCGGTCGCGGATGGCCTTCTGGCCCAGATACAGGCCGAAGCCATGCTCCGCGTTATCCTCAAACAGGGAGTTGACCCAGGCGGGGCCGCGCCCCTCCTTGGTGACGGTATAGGGGCTGGTAGCCGCCGGGCCGCCCCAGATGGACGAGCAGCCGGTGGCGTTGGAGATATACATTCTGTCGCCGCAGACCTGGGTGATCAGGCGGGCATAGCTGGTCTCTGCGCAGCCGGCGCAGGAACCGGAGAACTCCAGCAGAGGCTGGTGGAACTGGCTGCCCTTCACGGTCATGTCGAACAGCTCCTCCTTCTGGGCGACGCTGTCCACCATGTAATCCCACACGGCCTCCTGGGGCTGCTCCTCCTCACGGGGTACCATGGTGATGGCCTGAGTGGGACACACGCCGACGCAGACGCCGCAGCCCATGCAGTCCAGGGGACTCACGGCCATGGTGAACTGATAGACGCCCTTGCCCTTGCCGGCCTTCCAGGGAGCGATCTTCGCGGCGGCGGGGGCGTTGGCAGCCTCCTCCTCCGTCAGCGCGAAGGGGCGGATGGTGGCATGGGGGCAGACATAGGCGCAGCGGTTGCACTGGATGCACTTCTCGCTGTCCCAGCGGGGTACGGTGACGGCCACGCCCCGCTTCTCATGGGCGGAGGCGCTGAGCTGGAAGGTGCCGTCTACGTGATCCATGAACACGGAAACGGGCAGACTGTCGCCGTCCATCCGATCCACGGGGGTCAGGATTTCCTTGACCATCTTCATGACCTCCGGCCTGTCGGGATGGATCTCCGGGTCGGGGGTGTCCGGGCAGTCGGCCCAGGAGGCGGGAACATCGATCTTCACAAAGGCGTTGGCCCCCAGGTCGATGGCCTTGTGGTTCATGTCCACAATGTCCTGGCCCTTCTTGCGGTAGCTCTTGGTGGCGGCCTCCTTCATGTGGGCAATGGCCTCCTCCCCAGGCATTACCTTCGCCAGGGTGAAGAAGGCGGACTGGAGGATGGTGTTGGTGCGCTTGCCCATGCCGATCTCGATGGCCAGATCGATGGCGTCGATGATATAGAGCTGGATGTTATTCTGGGCGATATACCGCCGGGCGGCGCCGTCCAGGTGCTTGTCCAGCTCCTCCGGCTTCCACTGGCAGTTGATGAGGAACACGCCGCCGGGCTTCACGTCCTGCACCATCTTAAAGCCCTTGTCCACATAGGAGGGGTTGTGGCAGGCCACAAAGTCCGCCTTGGATATGTAGTAGGGACTCTTGATGGGCTTGTCGCCGAAGCGCAGATGGCTGATGGTGACGCCGCCGGTCTTCTTGGAGTCGTATTGGAAATACGCCTGGACGAACTTGTCCGTATAGTCGCCGATGATTTTAATGGAGTTCTTGTTCGCGCCCACTGTGCCATCGCCGCCGAGGCCCCAGAACTTGCACTGAATGGTTCCCTCCGGGGCGGTGTCGGGGGCGGGAACCTCCGGCAGGGACAGCTCGGTCACGTCGTCCACGATGCCGATGGTGAACTGGCGCTTGGGCTGATCCTTTTTCAGCTCCTCATATACGGCGAACACGCTGGAGGGCGGGGTATCCTTGGAGCCAAGGCCGTAGCGGCCTCCTGTCACCTGGATGCCTGTGCGGCCCGCGTTGGCCAGCGCCATGACCACGTCCATATACAGCGGCTCGCCCTGAGCGCCAGGTTCCTTGGTGCGGTCGAGAACGGCAAGCTTCCTGCAGGTTGCGGGAATGGCCTCCAGCAGCCGATCGGCGGCAAAGGGCCGATACAGACGCACCTTCACGATGCCCACCTTCTCGCCGCGGGCGTTCAGATAGTCGATGACCTCCTCCGCCACATCGCAGATGGAACCCATGGCCACGATGACCCGATCCGCATCCGGCGCGCCGTAGTAGTTAAACAGCTTGTAGTCGGTGCCGAGCTTTGCGTTAATTTTGCCCATGCACTCCTCCACAATGCCGGGTACGGCCTCATAGTAACGGTTGGCCGCCTCACGGTTCTGGAAGAAGATGTCTCCGTTTTCGTGGCTGCCCCGCATGACGGGGCGCTCCGGGTTCAGGGCGCGGGCGCGGAAGGCCTCCACATCGGCCATATCCAGCATATCCCGCAGATCCTCATAGTCCCACACCTCGATCTTCTGCAGCTCGTGGGAGGTGCGGAAGCCGTCGAAGAAGTTAATAAAAGGCACGCGCCCCTTCAGGGCCGCCAGATGGGCCACAGGGGACAGATCCATGACCTCCTGGGGGTTCGTCTCCGCCAGCATGGCAAAGCCGGTCTGACGGCAGGCATAGATGTCCGAATGGTCTCCGAAGATAGACAGCGCGTGGCTCGCCACGGCGCGGGCGGATACATGGAACACCGTCGGCAGCAGCTCCGCCGCGATCTTGTACATATTGGGGATCATCAGAAGCAGACCCTGGCTGGCCGTATAGGTGGTGGTCAGGGCGCCGGCGTTCAGGCTGCCGTGGACGGCGCCCGCCGCGCCGGACTCCGCCTGCATTTCCTGCACCTTCACGGTGGTTCCGAACAGGTTTTTCTGACCGGCAGCAGCCCACTGATCCACAAAGTCCGCCATAGGACTGGACGGCGTGATGGGATAAATCGCGGCCACCTCGGTGTACGCATAGGACACATGGGCGGCAGCGTTGTTTCCGTCCATTGTTTTCTTGGCTCTGGACATAGGCGCATCTCCTTTTAAAAAAGTTTTCAATCAGACAATAAAATACACATACTCTCATCGTTATTTTAACACAAACCAACGCCTTTGAAAAGAGTTTTATAATTGTCATGTTCTCCCACCGTAAAATTTTTCTTGTGAAAGCGTCCTGAATGCGTTATAATAGCCAATAGCCTTTTACTATTAAGCGGGCCTGTAATAGGATTTTTCCTGCGTCCGCCCCGCGCGGCGCGGTTTAAATACTTGCGAATATAAGCCTTTCAATCATCTCACAAAGGGGGTCTTTCATCTTGATTCGGAAAGCCAGCGAGAAGGGTATCATCGACATCTCCACCGATGTATTCACCACCATCGTGGGCGACGCGGCCTCTAGCTGCTTCGGCGTCAAGGGCATGGCCGGACGGGGCAGCGGCATTTGGCAGCTCCTCAGCCCGGAGTCTATGTCTAAGGGCGTAGAAGTGCGCTTTGAGGAGGACAACTCCCTGATTGTGGATCTGCACATCGTGGTAGATCACGGGGTAAACCTTTATGCCCTGTCCACCAGCATTATTGCAGAGGTAGCCTATAAGGTAACAGTCACCACGGGCGTTCCCGTCAGCCAGGTAAACGTATTCATCGACTCTATGAACCGGGATTGAGGCCCCGTTTCCCGCACGGAAACTGAAACTTGCGAATCTAGCGATTTAGAGGTAGAAAACTTTGAGAGAACACATAGACGGCGCCGCGCTGCGGAACATGGTTCTGTGCGCCTACGACGCCCTGGAAGCAAACGAACAGGCCATCAATGAGCTGAACGTATTCCCCGTTCCGGACGGGGACACGGGGGCCAATATGCGCCTGACCCTCGGCTCCGCTGCCGCCGACCTGCGACGGAAGGAGGCCACCACCGTGACCGCCACCGCCGACCGGGTGGCCTCCGCTCTCCTGCGGGGAGCCAGGGGCAACTCCGGCGTCATATTGTCCCTGCTGTTCCGGGGTCTGTCCAAGGGCCTGAAAAAGCTGGAGACCGCCACCGCCGCCGAATACGCCAGGGCCATGACCACCGGCGTGGAATCCGCCTATAAGGCGGTGATGAAGCCGGCGGAAGGTACCATTCTGACCGTCAGCCGTATGGCGGCGGAGGCCGCCAACGCCAAGGCCAAGGAATCCGAAAACTTCGAGGAGATGCTCTATGCCGCCGTGGAAGGAGCCAAGACCGCTCTGGACGGCACCGTGAACCAAAACCCGGTGCTGAAAAAGGCGGGCGTGATCGACGCCGGCGGGTATGGCTACGTCCTGATGCTGGAGGCCATGCTGGGCTATCTGGAGGGCCGGGTAACGGTGAACCAGAACCCCGGTAGCGGCGCCGCCAAGGCCAAGGCCGATTTCACAGCCTTCGCCACGGAGGACATCAAATATACCTACTGCACGGAGTTTATCGTCCGCAAATCCGGCACGGCCAAAAGCCCCGATTTGCTGTGGGCCTATCTGGAAAACATCGGCGACAGCATCGTCATGGTGGACGACGCGGAAATCATAAAAGTCCATGTCCATACCAACGCGCCGGGCTGGGTGTTGACCCAGGCTCTGACCTACGGCCCCCTGCTGACCACAAAAATCGAGAATATGCGGGAGCAGCACACTTCTCTGGAGGCCCAGGCCCAGGAGGAGGCCTCCGCGTCGACAGAAGCTCCGGCAGAGCCGGAAAATCAGCCCATCCCCAAGCCCGTCCCGGCGGAAAAGCCCATCGGGACTGTATGTGTCTGCGCGGGAGACGGCCTGGAGGAGCTGTTCCGCCAGCTCGGCGCGGACGGTATCGTCTCCGGCGGTCAAACCATGAACCCCTCCACAGAGGACATCCTCCGGGCTGTGAATCTGACCCCGGCGGAAACCGTGTTCGTGTTCCCCAACAATAAAAACATCATCATGGCTGCGGAGCAGTGCGCGCCTCTGACGCCGAAAAAGGTCATCGTTATCCCCTCCCGCACAGTCCCTCAGGGCATCAGCGCTATGATGCGCCTGTCCCCGGACAGCACCCCGGAGCAGCTTCAGGCGGAATTTACGGACGCCATCAGCACCGTCCATACCATTCAGGTAACATACGCCGCCCGCGATTCGGAGTTCGACGGTCACGCCATCCGCGCCGGAGAATTTCTTACATTAATGGACGGCGCGCTGGTCGGCTCCTTTGCCAGCACGGACGAGTTGGTGTCCAGTCTCGGCCCGACCATCTCCCCTCTGGAGCCGGAGTTCGTCACCGTCTACTACGGACAGGACGTAGCCGAAAACGACGCGGAGAGCTTCTCCTCCGCCCTTGGCAACAGCTTCCCCGACACGGAGACCTGCCTGATTCGCGGCGGCCAGCCGGTCTATTACTACATGATTAGCGTCGAATAATCATCTGCAATTTCATCACTTATAACAAAACGAGGGCAGTTCCCAGCGGAACCGCTCTCATTTTGTTTTTCCCGTTAAAAAGACTCAGTCGAACATGAAGACCATGGAGCTTTCCAGGGCGTAGATTTTAAGGGTGACAGTGTACTCAGTGAGCTGATTTTCCGCGCCGGAGTAGTCGATGTTGAAAGCGCCGTTTTCATAGGCGTCGTCGCTGTATTCCAGGGCGGTGACGGACTCGGTCTCCACATGGAGGATGTAATACTGGTCGGCGTGAACCAGAATGGTTCCCCGGTCGCCCTCCTCGATCAGGTTGCGGATGGTCTGGCCGTCGGTCATGACGATGGTGACGGTGGCCTCCTCCCCGTCGGAATCCACCTTCCAGGCGTGGATAGTGCTGAGGCTGACAGATCCCTCGTCGTTCACGGACATAACCTGGGCGATAACGGCGTCAGCGGGAGCCTCGTAGCCGGAGGCAGCGGCGTCGGCGGCGGTGGCCAGATCATCGGAGACGGAGGCCAGCTCCGCGATGGCGAGCTGCAAGTCGTCATCCTCCAGCAGGGTACGGGTGGTAGAGGCGGAGGTATAGGCGTCTACCGTGTCCTCCACCGGGGGCAGGGAATCGGCCTCCACCTCGCCGGAGGCCTCCCCGGAGGCGAAGGCGGCCACACCCATCAGGCAGCACAGGGCCAGAGCCAGAGCCAGGAAACGAAAAACAGATTTTTTCACAGGTAAAATTCTCCTTCCATTTTTGTTATTGCGTTAACGGTATCATCTTACCATTTTTTCCGCGTATGTCAAGGAAAACCTGATAATATAGTCTCATTACAAAACGTATATCAAGGTAAAAATTGTTGAATATTCAGTGGAAAATGATGAAAACATACATCTTTTTGTACTCCCGGCAGCAGCTTTCGGAAATTTTATTTTACAAATGGCGCGAAAGCGATTATAATAAGAAGTCGCCAAAACGAAACCGATTTTTGCAAAGGAGAAACCAATGACAAAAAAGCTCACAGCGCTTGCGCTATGCCTGTGCATGATCCTGTCCATAGCAGGATGCAGCAGCAGCAAGATCGAGACCTACTCCGGGGACGACGAAGCCGCCGCCACCGAGGCAACCACAGCGCCGGACGCCTCCGTTCCCGACGGCTCTGACGCCGAGGAAGTTACAGCCCTGGGCTACGCCGCTTTTGACGGAGACGAAATCGTTGGAACGGTGAACGGCTCTGACGTGACATGGCGGGAGTATTACTATTGGCTGAATTATTATACATCCTATGTGGAATACCTGGCCAGCTATTATGGACTGACGCTCTCCGGCTGGGACAGCTATGAGCTGTCCTCCAGCTATACCAACGCGGAGGTGGTCATCCTCAACGCCCAGAGCGCCATTGCCCAATACCGGGCGGTAGAGGCCCTGGCCGAGGAATACGGCATTGCCTTGGACGAGGAGGACGAAGCGGAGATGGAGAGCGTCTACCAGTCCGACGTGGACACCTATGCCGGAGACGGAGACGGCGAGGTAACGGACGAGGAAATCGCCGCTTTCGAGGAATATCTTTCCGAGCAGTTCATGGACATGGATCTGTATAACTATCTCAACATGATCCAGTATCTGGACGAGGATCTGTTCATCTACCTCTACGGCGAGGATGGCTCCGCCATCACCGATGAGGAGGTGGCCGCCTATGCCGAAGAGAACGGTCTGATGGCGGCGAAGCATATCCTGCTGATGACTGTGGATTCCAGCACCGGCGAGGCCCTGACTGACGAGGAGATCGCCGAGCAGGAGGCCACCATCCAGGAGCTGTATGACCAGCTCACCGCCGTGGAGGATCAGGAGGAAATGCTCGCCCTGTTCGACGAGCTGATGGCAGAATACACCGAGGACACCGGCTATGTCTACTATCCCGACGGATACATCTTTACGGACGGCGAAATGGTAGAGGAATTTGAGGACGCCGTGGAGGCGCTGGAGGAATACCAGCTCAGCGAGATCGTGGAGTCCAGCTATGGCTATCACATCATCCTGCGTATTCCCATAGACGGCGACGCGATTTATGGCGTCAACAGCAGCTACGTCTCCTACACCCTGCGCTATTACATCGCCAATGAGACCTTCTCAAACCTCCTGAATGAATACACCACCGCCGCTCAGGACGGCGCCGTCTGGAACGACGGCTTCGGGACGGACACCATGGACATCGCAGGTATATTCGAGCTGTAAGAAACATAACCATACGGAATCGACAAAACGCTGTGTCAGGCCCTGCGGGGTCTGGCACAGCGTTTTTATGACGGGAATATTAAGAAATCTCTGAATTCATACAGCTTTAGCCACCGCTCCATCCTGAAGTGCGCCGGGTATCGGTTCCGATACACAAGGGTCTGTTCCGGGGCGCTTCTGATTGAATCAAATCGGCACAGCCAGTCGGCTACTTCCTGATAATCAGCGCCATGAACGCCAGCGGTTCGCTGCCGGTGTTTGTCAGGCCGTGGCTGCCGCCATCCTGGCAGAAGAACACGTCGCCGGGGGCGGCGGGGCGGTTTTCGCCGTTGTCGTTATACACCCCCTGGCCGGAGAGAATGTAATAGGTCTCCGTCTCCCCGTGGTGGGCATGATAGGCCAAAACCCCATAGGGGGCCACCGTGACCCGTGCGTACAGGTTTATCTTGCCGTCCATCTGCTCCTCATTGAGAAGCTCCTCTTTTGTGATAGGATTGTCCGCCATGCTCTTTCCTCCTTATTCCAAGGTAATACCGTAAATCTGCTGGCCCCTGGTGCCGATGACTACGGTGTTATTATACACCACGGGACTGGCCTCCATGGTACAGCCGAAGCTGAAGGTGTCCAGCACGTCGCCTGTCAGCCCGTCCACCAGATACATTTTGCCGTTTATGCAGCTTGTATACAGCACATAGCCATTGCCCTCCGTGTCGTAAAAGCAGGTAGAGGAGGACCAGGAATAGCTGTCGGACGTAACCGTCCACAGCTCCTCCCCGGTGACGGCGTCGATCTTCCACACCGGCACCACCGCCGTGCCATAGCTGCGGAAACCCAGGTGATAGGACGTGGACAGGTACACATAGGGATGGCCCGTCTCGTCCACCTCCAGCACCCCGGTGCAGTTGGTGTCGTCCAGGCAGTCGAAGCGCCAGCATATGGTCAGGGTGTTCAGGTCTATACAGAGAAAATCCCCGCCGTTATCCGCAATGAACAGATAGCCCCGCCAGATGATGGCGCTGTCCTCCATGCCGTAAAGGTATTTGTCCGCCGAGGTGGAGGTGTAGGTGAATTTCACCACCGTGGGATCGACGGTCAGCGTCCCCGCCGCCTCGTCATAATCCGAATTGAGCTGGATTAAGTACAAAACGCCGTTTTCCCCCGGATAGATGAGCTGGTCGGTCTCCGCGTCCACCAGGGGGGAGCTGTCCCAGGCGTACCAGGAGCGGGGGGCAAAGCTGTCCCCGTTGCCGGTAGTGTACAGCACCTCCCCATCAATCAGGCTGACCACCATAATGCGGGGAACGGAGCCGCTGGCGTTGACCACCCCGCCGCCCAGATACAGCAGAGGATAGCCCCTGGGGTCGAGAGAACCCGCTCCCTTGAAGGTATACCCCAGGTTCAGGGCGTCGCGGGTGGCCTCCCCTGTCTCCAGGTCATAGAAATACACATAGCCGCCCAGGGTGGCGTAGATAACCTCCACCAGACCGTCCTTCTCCTTGGCCCAGTCGTACATATTCATTATGGCCTTGGTCTCCGCCGGCCACTCCACGATCAGGGGCTGACCCGTCCAGCCGCTGCCGCCCCAAAAGCTGCCGCTGTTGTCCGACAGACCGGTGGTGGAATTGACCCAGTAATCCCCGAAGGCGGCCTCCGTAATCTCCGTCACACCGTAGCTGGCGGTGTTGCGGAAGTTATTGCCCCGGAAAGTGACGATCCCGTCCAGCAGGGAATACTCCTCCGCGCCCCCGAAGTCGATGTAGTGATCCTCGTCCGCCTGGTAGCTTTCCACCACCTCACCGTCCACCATGATGGACGTGCTGGTGATGACCTCCGACGCCACCGTTACCGGCTCAAACTCCGGCAGCGCCGTGGGTTCCGGGGTCGGCGCAGGGGTGGCCGTGGGATCTGGAGAGGGCGTCGGCCCAGGCGTTGGCGAGGTATAGGCCGCGCTGACGGTCAGCCGTTCCAGGGCCGTTCCCTCCTCGGCCAGCATCCCCGCCAGGTCGTATACCAAAACGCACAAACACACCAAAAGGGCGACGAGGACGGCAAATTTAAACAGTCCCCGGTAAAAATCCTTCCGGCCCATGTGATGACTCCTCTTTCTCTCTGTTTTATGAATGATTACTCTGTGAAATGGATGTGATTGTTGATGTGATCCTGGCAAAAGCAGTGATACCCGGCGCAGCGGCTGCAATAACGGAATTCCAGGTTCGGGTAGTCCGTGTCCGTCCGACCGCAGACGGCGCATTTTCTGGTATAGGGCCGGTTGGCCTGCTCCCGCTGTATCTTTTTGGCCGCCTGCTTGAATTTTACGGTCTTGGCCCGCTGGCGGGCATGAGAGGGCCGGAAGAAATCAAACAGCCACTGGCCGCAGAACAGCAGATACACCAGCATGGCCACTACCGGCGTCAGAGCGTAGGCCACATAGCCGTTTATCAGGTATACGATGACCGTATAGGCAAAGAAAGCCGCGTCGATCCAGGCCAGCCATTTAATTTTCATAGGGATGAAGAAAAACAGCAGCACCCGCTGATCCGGCCAAAGCGTGGCGAAGGCAAAAAACAGGGACAGATTCAGATAGGTCGCCGTGACCTGAATCCTTGTGTGGAATATCCAATAGACAAGCAGGGAATACAGCGCCGTGATAAGAAGGCCGGAGAAATAATAAATGGTGAACTTTCCCGCGCCCCACTCCCGCTCCAGGGCGGAGCCGATGAAGTAATAGAAATACAGCGAGATGGCCAGCCACAGCAGACCGCTGGATTCCGGCACCAGCGCATATGTCACCAGCCGCCACACCTGCCCCTTGCAGAAAAGGGCCGGATCGAAATACAGAAGACTGTACAGGGTGTTCGTGGTGTCCATCTGCCCAAACAGCCACACCACGGCGTTGCCGATAATAATATACAGCATAAGCCTGGGTATGCCAAACCGGGGATGGCTATAGCAGAACTTATCAATTTTCTGAATCAAAGATCTCAATAGAATCACCTCCTGTCAATCATACCCTTTTTTGCTCGTAAAGTCCACACAATTTTCTCTCGAAAATTGCAAGTGCAAGTTGAACACATCCGCGAAAAGCTTCAAT
>JAJQCH010000137.1 GCA_021202795.1 Oscillospiraceae bacterium | reverse complement strand
CTTTTTTTATTCGGGTTTAGCTCTTTGCCTGACCCCAACTTTTATTATAGAACCCGGTTTTTCCATGTCAGGTTTACAAGTAGTTTTGAATATCCCAACGAACAAGGGCGGCGCCGTCGGCGCTGCCCTTGTGCTATTCAAAACTGTGTCGGGCGCTGCTTTTTACGGTTAAAATATCTTTCTTGCCGTTCCCCGCTGCTCCAGAGCCTGAAGGGCTGCGGCTGGGTCTTTTATCTTGGACAGGAAAATCATGGCGGCGATAATGTAAGGCTTGAAGCTGGCCTGCCGGTACAGAGGGGTACGATAGCGGTCGAAGACGGAACCAGCCACCTCTCCCTTTTCACAGGAGACACCGGTGATGTCCGCCGGGAGGCAGTGAAGGTACAGGGCCTTTCCTTCCCGTGTCAGGGCCATGCGGCGCTCGTCGCACTCCCAGTCGGTGTGCTGAGCGTTCTGGGCCAGAAGCTGGGTTTCCAGGGCGTCGATGCCCGCCGTATCCCCCTGGGCATAAAGCTCCGTGCGCTGCTCCATGGCGGCAAAGGGCGCCCAGCTCTTGGGGTAGACCACGTCTGCGTCCCGGAAAGCTTCGTCCATGCTATCTACCCGTGTGAAGCTGCCCCCGGAGGCGGCTGCCTGCTTTGCGGCCAGCTCCTCCACCTGGGGGAACACATCGTACCCCTCCGGGTGGGCCAGGACGACGTTCATGCCGAACCGGGTGAACAGGCCGATGACCCCCTGGGGAACGGACAGGGGCTTGCCATAGCTGGGGGAGTAGGCCCAGGTCATGGCCACCTTCTTGCCCTTGAGATTTTCCACCCCGCCGAAGGTGTGAATTATATGCAGCAAATCGGCGCAGCATTGGGTGGGGTGGTCGATGTCGCATTGAAGATTTACGAGGGTGGGAATCTGTTCCAGGATACCGGCCTCATGGCCCTGCCGCACCGCGTCGGATACGGCTTTCTGATAGGCGTGGCCCTTGCCGATGTACATATCGTCCCGTATGCCGATGACGTCCGCCATAAAGGAGATCATGTTGGCGGTCTCCCGTACCGTTTCCCCGTGGGCGATTTGGCTCTTGCTCTCGTCCAGATCCTGCACCTCCAGGCCAAGCAGATTGCAGGCGGAGGCGAAGGAGAAGCGGGTGCGGGTGGAGTTATCCCGAAACAGGCTGACCGCCAGGCCGGAATCGAACACGCGGGAGGAGATATTGTTTTCCCGCAGGCAGCGCAGGGCGTCCGCCACCGTGAACAGAGCGGCCAGCTCGTCGTCCGTCTTGTCCCAGGTCAGGAAGAAGTCGTCTCCGTACATGGCAGCGCAGTCGAGCGCCGTCAGCCGTGCGGCAAAGGGTTCCATCAGGCTCATGTGTTGTTCCTCCCAATTTTAGAAAGCAGGGCCAGCAGCCGTTTGAAAAAGCCGAGGTGTTCCTCGTCCTCCGGCGGGGTCAGAGAGGTAGTGCTGGTCAGGGCATTGTACTCCCATGGTACGGCGGCGTATACGGCGGCGCAGGTAACAAGATCCTGCTTCCAGGTAATCTCGTTGGGGGCGTGAGCCTGGCTCTCCGCGCCGGGGCCGAAGCCCACGCAGGGGATACCGAACCGGCCCTGAATGGAGACGCCGTTTGTGGAGAACGTCCATTTGTCTATCAGGGGGCGGCCCTCTCTGAGAGGTATGGCCGAACCCTGCCCGACGCGGCTGTCCCCATACATGGCCTGATGGGCCTGGGCCAGCGCCTGAACGTGGGGGGCGGATTCCGGGTTCACCCAAGTGGGGAAGTAGCAGTCCGTCTCATAGACAAGCCCTGTCCAGGAGGGACGGTTGTATTTGTACATGGAAACGGTGACGTCTTGAGCATATTTCTGACAGGCGGGCAGGGCCAATATCTCCTTGAGGCAGCTCTCGTAGGTCTCTCCGGCGGTCATGCGCCTATCAAGGCTTACAGAGCAGCTGTCAGCCACCGCGCAGCGGGAGGGAGAGGTAAAGAATATCTCGCTGACGGTGATGGTTCCCCGGCCCAGGAACCGGGCGTCCTCCGCGTGGGAATTATACTTCTCGTCCAGCATTTTCACAAGACCCTTGATCTCTGTGCCGTCCTCGGCGTCGTTTTCATTCAGCGCCCGAATGTCCTGGAGGATGTCGGCCATTTTGAAGATGGCGTTGTCTCCCCGCTCCGGGGCGGAGCCGTGGCAGGACACGCCTTTCACGTCCACACGAATCTCCATACGGCCCCGGTGGCCCCGATAAATGCCTCCGTCCGTCGGCTCAGTGGACACCACGAACTCCGGGATGACCTCGTCCTTGTTATAGATATACTGCCAGCACAGACCGTCGCAGTCCTCCTCCTGGACGGTGCCTGTCACCATGATGCGGAATCCGGCGGGGATGATGTTCAGATCCTTCATCAGCTTGGCCCCGTAGACCGCGCTGACGATGCCGCCCAACTGGTCGGAGGCCCCGCGACCGCCGATCTCCTGGTCGTTTTCATAGCCCTCATAGGGGTCAAACTGCCAGTTGTCCCGCAGCCCGATTCCCACGGTGTCGATATGGCCGTCAAAGGCGATGGTGCGCCCGCCTGTCCCCATGAAGCCGATAACGTTGCCCTGCGGGTCGATGGAACATTCGTCGAAGCCCAGCTTCTCCATTTCTGCCAGGATGCGCCGGGCGTGCGCTTCTTCCCCAGAGCTTTCCCCCGGCAGGGCGATAAGCTCCCGCAGGAAGGTGGTCATGTCCTGGCGATAACACTCCGCTACACGCTTGATGATTTCGTGATTCATTTCCGATAATTCCTCCGCTAAAGATTCAGTTGATTCGATGAAAGGTATGAAATATTACGCTTTTTTCAAAAGCCATGGATAACGATACAACACGGTTCGGGTAAAGACGGCCAGATTTTTCGGGAGTCTGCCGTTTCCTTCGCCCAGATCTACGGTAAACTCCTCCCCGGCGAAGCGGGCTTTTACGATGGATCCACCCAGGGAGACGAAGCCCTGATTCTCGCTCTCCGCAAAATCTGCCTCCGTCCAGTAAAGCGTCCACTTCTCCCGGTAGGGGGCGCTGTCCCAGGGGCAGAAGGTGGCGCAGTTGCCGCACTGGTTGCACGGCCCGTCCAGATGAAGGATTTGGATGCGGCCCTGGACGGTGACGGGAACGTTGGCCCGGTTGGGGCATACGTCCACACAGTTTTCGCACACGGCGGCACACTCCAGACACCGGGCTGCCTTCGGTTCAGAGGGAAGAAATACGCCCTTTTTCGCCAGGGCCTCCGCCGCAGGCAGGGCAGTGTTAAGAGCCTGGTATTTCTCCAAATCCATGGAGCAGATGGCCTGGGCGGCCCGTGTGGCCCCGGCAATGGCCTGCACCACGGTAGAGGGGCCGGTGGCCCCGTCTCCGGCCAGATAGATATTCGGAACGCTGCTCCGGCCCGTCTCCGGGTCGATGACCGCCCGGCCTCGGCTGTCTGTTTCCAGTCCCAGAGCCTTATACAGCTCGCTGTCCGTTTTTTCGCCCACGGCGGCTATTACCGCGTCGGCCTCCAGGAAAATCTCTTCCCCGGTAGATTCTACGCCCCGTCGGCCAGAGGCGTCCCGCTGGCCCAGGGCCATGACCTGGCAGCGGAGCTTTCCGGCCTCCCAGGAAACAGGGGAAAGCAGGGGTCGGAGCATCACCCCGTCGGCCAGGGCTGTTTGCAGCTCCTCCTCGTCGGCGGGCATATTGGCGGCGTCCCGGCGATAGACCAGGGTGACGGTCTCTACCCCTGGTGCCCGCCTGGCGGCCCGTGCGGTGTCCATGGCGGTGTTGCCCCCGCCCACCACAATGACGTGGCGGCCCAGGCGGGTCTCCTGGGGATTGGCCTTGAAGGCGCTGAGAAACTCGATGGCGTTCCGGGCCTGGCCCTGCTCCAGCTTCAGGGTTCCCGGCACCCATGCGCCGGTGCAGAGAACCACGCTGTCATAGCCTGCGAGCTGGGCTTTGTCCGTGATGGCCTGGCCGAAGCAAAATTCCGCCCCGTATTTTTTCGCCAGGGCCATGTCCCGCTCCACCGCCTCTGTGGATATGCGGAAGGAGGGGATGACCCGGCCAACCATGCCCCCGGCGGTTTGGGCCTTCTCGAACACGGTGACGGCACAGCCTGCCCGCGCCAGGAAATAGGCGGAGGCGATACCGGCGGGGCCAGCCCCCACGATGGCTATACGTTTGCCGTTAGGCTCCGGGGGCTGGATGGAATCCAGAAGCTGGATGTAGGCCTTTTCCGTGGCCTCCAGCTTGCAGCCCCGGATGTCCACCGGCCCCTCGTAGAACTGGCGGGTACACTTGCTCATGCAGGGATGGGCGCATATGGTGCCGGTGATGTTGGGTAGGGGGTTCCGCTGGGTGATAAGGGCCAGGGCCTGGTCATACTGCCCCTGGCCGGTCAGCCACACATAGGCGGGGATGTCCTGATGGATGGGGCAGCCCTCCCGGCAGGGGGCGAAGAAGCAATCGGTCAGGGGAACCTGGTAGCTGATTTTCCGGCTGGGTAGGGGCTTGAGGGGTTTTCTGTACCAGAGGTCGGACAGGGCCGCCTCTGCCAGAGACGCCACAGCGTCAGAATCCGTACCCTGAAAGGCTCCATAAGGCTGTTGGCTGACGGCCTGGGAGAGCTGAGCCAGGCGATTATACCCGCCGGGGCGCAGGAGATTGGTAGCCATGGTGATGGGCCAGATACCGGCCCTGTACAGCCCTTCTACGCTGTGCCAGTCCGCGCCGCCGGAGTAGGATATGCGCAGCCTGCCGCCAAACTCTTGGGACAGGCGGGAGGCAAGCTCCGTCGTCAAAGGATAGAGCGCTCGCCCGGACATATACATCTCCTCCGAGGGCAGCTCGTTCGCAGTCACATCCACGGGGAAGGTGTTCGTCAGCTTCACCCCGAACTCCACCCCCTTCTGGTCTGCCAGTGCCTGAAGGCGGCGGAACATGGACACGGCGTCCGCCCACTGCAAATCCTCCCGGAAATGCCGGTCGTCAAACGCCACATAGCCATAGCCCAGGCTGTCCAGGGTTTTGCGGCAGAAGTCGTAGCCCAGGAGGGTTGGATTGCATTTTACATAGGTGTTCAGGCCCCGCTCACCGATGAGATAGTTGGCGATCAGCTCAATCTCCTCCGGCGGGCAGCCGTGGAGGGTGGAGATGGTGACGGAGTTAGAAACCCCCGCGTCCCGCATACCGTCCAGATAGGCGGTAATCTTCTCCGAGCCGATGCCCTCCATGGTGTAGCCCACGCTCATGTTGAACATGAACCCGTCCGGCGAACCCAGGCCGTATTTTTTGCTGATGACCTTTAATATTTGCCAGGCTTTGATGTACTCCTCCATGGCCTGGGGGACGGTCAGCTCCGTACTCCACTCGCAGTTGTAGCCCTCGTCCTGGGCCAGAATACAAGGGCGATTGACGCAGGCGGCCAGCTCGTCCCCGTCCATAATCTGCACGGTTTTCAGCTCAAAGAACCTGGCCCCGGCGGCGTAGGCGGCAATGATGTTCTGGGCAAGCTGGGTGTGAGGCCCTGCCGCCGGGCCGAGAGGGGACTCGATGCCCCCGCCGAAGATGGGCAGGCGCTTTTCCGGGGCGTGCCATAAATGGCTGACTCCGAAGATAGTACCGTGGGCCTTGTATTCCCCGTCTATCTGGGCCAGCAGCTCCTCGTAGGACAGGGGTATCATTTTCTCAGACATAGATATTACCTCCATTTTCTCCCGTCATACCGGCCATAACGGCAGGACGGGTGCGCTTTATGGGTTCAGCTCGCTCCAGAGACGCCGTGCGGCGGCCTCTACCCGCTGGTATACGGACTCCTCGTCTGTCTGGGTCAGGGTGCGGTTTTCCATGAGAAGCTGACCGTTTATCACTGTGTGCAGACACATTTTTCCCTGGAAGCCATAGAGAATATGACCTTCCACATTCTCCGCCCCGAAGGGGGTGAAGGGATGGTAGTCAAACACCGCGATGTCCGCCAGCGCGCCGGGGGCCAGAATACCCACAGGCTTGGAGAGATACCGGGCACACATTTTGGCGTTGTTTTCAAAGAGCATCCCCGTGCTTTCCTGCCAGCCCACGTTGGGCAGGCCCGCGTTGTGCCGCTGGATGATAAGCTCCACCTTCAGGCTCTCCAGCATATCGTGGGTGTAGGCGTCCGTTCCCAGGCCCACCAGAATCCCCTTTTGAAACATCTTCAGCACCGGGGCCACGCCCACGGCGTTTCCCATGTTGGACTCCGGGTTGGTGACGCACATGGTATTGGTCTCGGCAATCACGTCCAGCTCGTCGTCCGTCAGCTCGATACAGTGACCCAGGATGGTCTTTTCCCCCAGAATCCCGTGTTTTGCCAGCCGGTCGATGGGGCGCATATTATATTTGTCCCAGCTATCCGTGCGGTCGGTGGAACCCTCGCAGACGTGGATGTGGTACCCGGTCAGACCGTCGTTTGCCCTGGCCATCTGCCGGAAGGTCTGGTCGGAGAGAGTGAACAGAGCATGGCCGCCGAACATGGCCTTGATCATGTCGCTGTTCTCCTTGGCGGCCCACTGGGCGAAGGCGGCGTTTTCCTCGATGGCCTCCTGGCATTTCTTCGCCCCGTTCCGCTCGGAGACCTCATAGCACAGGCAGGCCCGGATGCCCAGCTCCTGCGCCACGTCCCGGATGGCGAACAGGCTGCCGGTTATCTCCCGATAGCTGGCGTGGTGGTCGAAGATGGTGGTAACGCCGTTTTTGATGCAGTCGATGATGGTGGCGTAGGCGCTGGCCCGCGTCCCCTCCAAATCCAGATGCCGGTCGATGTTCCACCACATCCCGTCCAGTACCTGGTAGAAGGTGTGGGGGTTATAACCGTTGATGGACAGGCCCCTGGCCAGGCCGGAATAGATGTGGGTGTGGGCGTTTATCAGCCCTGGCATGATAACGCCCCCCTGGGCGTCCACAAAGCGGGCCTGAGGGTATTTTTCCCGTATGGCCGCCGTGGGGCCAAGCTCCCTGATAAGGCTGCCCTCCGTCACCACCGCGCCCTCCGGCAGATAGGGCATGGTTTCGTCCCGCGTGATGACCCGTCCATTTCCGATGACAAGCATAGGCACACTCCTTTTATGTAATTATGTAAGATTTTTCCTAATGGTCGATTGTAAAATGAAGTTGAACACCTAAAAAATCCATAGCGCAAATTGCAAGTGCAAGTTGGACACTCGGTAGAATGAATTTATGAACCTTG
>JAJQCH010000004.1 GCA_021202795.1 Oscillospiraceae bacterium | reverse complement strand
CGCCTACGGCTTCTCCCTCCCCCTCGCCTACGCCTACGGCTTCCCCCTCTCCTACGCCTACGGCGGAGCCGACGGAGGCCCCCACGGCAGCAGGAACCCTGACGGCGGAGGGCAGCTTCTCCTCCAACACCGGCACCTCTTTGAACATGGGCGTTAGCTGGCGCGCAGTGGATAACGGGGACGGCACCACCACCATCACCGTCAGCGGTACGGTCACTTCGTACAGTCTGTCCATCATGAGCAGCACTGCCACGGTCAGCTTCGCAGGGTATTCCACCTCCTGCTCCACCAACAGCATATCCGTGGAGAGCAGCAACATGACGGTCAACAGCCTGTTCAGCACATCCCTGACCGTTCCCTCCGGCACCACCGGGGATATGTCCGTAACCTGGAATTTCAACGGTACATACGACGACGTGTCCCTATCCACTATTACCGCCACGGACTATGTCTACACCGACTAAACGCTATACCCTTGAGGACATCCGCCGGGAGTATGACCGGCTGGATGCCCTCTGCGGCATAGACACCTCCCAGATCGAGCTGCACATCTCCTCCCGTATGGTAAAGCGGCTGGGACATTTCCGCTACCCGATAAACGGCGGTGCCGCTCCTCTCCGCATTACCATCTCCCAGGCCATTCTGGGGGATGAGGCGCAGTTTTACGACACCATCCGCCACGAATACGCCCACGCCGCCGTTTACCTTCTCCACCCCAACGAGAAGCACGACCACGACCAGGTGTGGCAGGATATGTGCCGCCAGGTAGGCTGCAATCCCAAAAGCACTACGGAAATGATCGATGAGCAAAGAGCCCTTTACATACAGCGGTCGAAATATAAAATCGTGTGTCAGAGCTGCGGGCAGACAACCTATTACCTGCGAGAGGGAAAAATCGTCTCCCTCCTCCTCTCCGGCCAGGGCGATCGTGTTCACTGCACCCGCTGCGACAGCCGGGATTTGATACTATATAAAAGGCATGAATGACCGTTTTTAAAGAAAGCAGCGAGCGCTGCTTTCTTTTTTCCCATTTTTCCTGCAAAGGCCGGCCCAATTATGCTATAATGGCTGAAAACGACGATGAACAGCGCAAGGTGAGGTGACAGCGATGCCCGGACTTGAAGTTTTGTCCCCGGCGGGAGACAGAGAAAAGTTGCGGATGGCCGTGGCCTATGGGGCGGACGCGGTATACCTGGCGGGGCCGTCCTTTGGGATGCGGGCCGGGGCGGGATGCTTTGGCCAGGAGGAGATGACCTGGGCCGTAGATTACTGCCACCGCCGAAACGTGAGGGTCTATGTGACCTGCAACACCATCCCGGACGACGGGGAAATCGCGGCCCTGCCCGCCTTTTTGGAGCAGCTCGCGGCGGCGGGGGCGGACGCGGTCATCGCAGCGGATCTGGGGGTTTTGCGCCTGTGCCAAAAATACGCGCCGAGCCTCGCCATTCACATCAGCACTCAGGCCGGGGTGATGAACAGCGAGACGGCCCGGTTCTTCCATGACCTGGGTGCCAGCCGGGTAGTGCTGGCGCGGGAGATGAGCCTGGAGCAGATTTGCGCCCTGCGGGAGCATACGCCCCCGGCGCTGGAGCTGGAGGTATTCTGCCACGGAGCCATGTGCGTGTCCTTTTCCGGGCGGTGCCTGCTGTCCGCCTATATGACCGGGCGGGACGCCAACCGGGGCCGCTGCGCCCAGCCCTGCCGGTGGAAATATTACCTCACGGAGGAAAAGCGCCCCGGCGCGCCCATGGAGCTGGTGGAGGACGGGGGAACCTATCTCTATAACGCCCAGGATCTGTGCATGATAGACCACCTTCCCGCATTGCTGGCGGCGGGGGTCACAAGCATTAAAATCGAGGGCCGGACAAAATCCGCCTATTATGCCGCCGCCGTGACGAATGCCTACCGCCACGGGGCGGACGCGGCCCTGGCGGGGAAGCCGCTGGACGAGATATGGAGCCGGGAGGTCTATAAAGTAAGCCACCGGCCCTACTCCACCGGCTTTTTCTTCGGCCAGCCGGGGCAGTACACGGCGGACGCCTGTTATTTCTCCCAATACGACGTGGTGGCCCTGGTGGAGGAATGTGATGAAGCGGGCCGCGCCCGGCTGAGCCAGCGGAACCGCTTCTTCCCTGGGGACGAGCTGGAGCTTCTCATGCCGGGGCAGGCCCCTGTTTCCTTCACCGCCGGGGCGCTGTATGACGGGGAGGGGGCCTCTATTCCCGCCGCCAATCACCCAAAGATGACCGTTCAGACGACCCTGCCCGTCCAGGCCCCGCCCGATTCCTTTTTGCGGAAGCGGCGGACGGAGAGCATATCCGGCCACGCCATAGAGCCGGAAGGAGGCGAATGATCTATGGAAAATCTGCTGTTCAGCTTAAACGCCACCATGCCGGTGTTTTTGATGATGCTGCTGGGAGTGCTGTTCCGGCAGGTGGGCTGGCTTTCGGAGGACACCGCCGGCAAGCTCAATTCCTTTGTGTTCAAGGCCCTGCTGCCGGTGCTGGTGTTCAGCGACCTGGCCACCGTGGACTTCGCCACCCTGTGGGACACAAAGTTCGTCCTGTTCTGCTTTTTCGCCACCCTGGGCTGCATCCTCATCGCGTGGGCCGTGTCCCTTCTGTGGCGGGACAAATCCATCCGGGGGGAGTTTATCCAGGCCTCCTATCGGAGCAGCGCGGCCCTTTTGGGCGTGGCCTTTATCCAGAATATGTATGGCACCTCCGGCATGGCCCCCCTGATGATGATCGGCAGCGTACCGCTGTATAACATCATGGCGGTGCTGGTGCTGTCCATCTTCCATCCATCCCGTTCGGGCCTTGACAAGGGCGCGGTGAAGTCCACCCTGAAGGGCGTGGTGACAAACCCCATTCTCATCGCCATTGTTGTGGGGCTTTTGTGGTCGGCCCTACAGCTTCCCATGCCGACCATCCTGGAAAAGACCGTTTCAAGCCTGGGCTCCGCCGCCACGCCTATGGGGCTTATCGCCATGGGGGCCACCTTCAGCCTGAAGCGGGCCTTTGGCCGGGCCAAGCCCGCCGTGGTGGCCGCCTTTTTGAAGCTGGTGGGCTTCGGGGCCATATTCATCCCCATCGCCGTGGCCCTGGGCTTCCGGGAGGACGCTTTGGCCACCATCGTGGTCATGCTCGGCTCCGCCACCACGGTCAGCGGCTTCGTCATGGCCAAAAGCATGGGCCACGAGGGGGTGCTGTCCTCCAGCGTAGTCATGCTCACGACGCTTCTCAGCGCCTTCACCATCACCGCCTGGCTGTGGCTCCTGCGGAGCATGGGGCTGATATAAATGAAAGACCGTATGGAAATCATACGGTCTTTTCTGTGGACATTTATGACGTTTTATGGTGGCATAACGAATAAGGAATACCAAGATGGTAGGCGGTTAGCCCTCTTAGGAGGGGTCGCGCCCCTCCGAGCAAAAGGAGGTGGTCGCATGAGTGTTTATGAGATAACCTCTGTTGTACTAATGATTATTGCAATCGTTGTGCCTGTGGTCATTGAATTAATACACACCAAGAAATAACCGCCCCACGCCTGCGAAGCTGAGCGGTTATTTCTAATAGATATAACACAGAATTTTATATGAATTGCATAAATTTCCGTAAATAAACTTGACATTTATAATGCAAATGGTATACTTGACTCGACACGATTCTACAAGGATTAATGCAATTACTGTGCCAAAGGCAGGACGCTCGATGGATTTTTATTTTTCTCAAACATCGAAACAAAAGCAGGAACAGCGGCCTGTCATGACCCCAGTCATGATGAAAAGCCTTCAGCTTCTTCCCATGTCCTATACCGCTCTTTCTCAGTTTCTGGAGCGTCAATCCCTGGAAAATCCCTTTCTGGAGTACCACAGTGAGCTGGAGGTTCACACCCAATTATATGCCGCCGATTCCCTCTTATCCCGGCAAAACCGCCGACGGGCAGGATCAGTGGAGCCAACCCCGGTGTTCGCCGCCCCCGATACTCTCTCCTCCCTGCGGGAGCATCTGAGGCTCCAGATGGGGCAAGCCCCCGCCAACCCCTCCGTGTGCCGGGCAGGATACCGGCTCATCGACTATTTGGACAATAACGGCTACCTCCAGGAATCCCCCGCCGAAATTTCAAGACTTGAGGGTCTGTCCGCCAAGGATGTGGAAGCCGCGTTGCGCCTGATAAAGACCTTTTCCCCGACAGGCGTCGGCGCAGAAAATCTCGCGGAATGTCTACTGCTTCAGGCAAATCAGGCAAAATACGACCCAGTTCTTTTGCGCAATCTTCTGCATACTGACCCAGCCCTGCTGGCCTCCCGGAACTATCAAAAAATAGCGGCCCAGTGCAAAACCACTCCCCAGAAGGTACGCAGCCACCTGGAGCATCTCGCCTCGCTCAATCCATATCCTGGGGCAGAATTTTCCTCCTGCGCCGTCACTCATTACATCCAGCCGGAAATCTCCGTGACGGCGGAAAATGGGCATCTACGCTTTACCTTCCACAGCGGATGCAACCTTCTTTCCATCGACGATGGGCTTTTGCAGTATATTCAGGCCCAGGACGCACTGGACGACGACACGGAATACTATCTGCGCCGAAAATATCAGGAGGCCGTGGAGCTGATGCAGGAACTGACTCTCCGAAAAAATGCCATAGAGCGGCTGCTTCACTACATCCTGCACATCTAGGCAGACTACTTTCAGGGCGGTACACTCAAGCCCGTCACCATGCGAGCCGCCGCCGAGGCTCTGAATATACATCCCTCCACTGTTTCCCGCTACGTCAGCGACCGCTATATCCAAACAGAAGCCGGGGTCATGCCGCTAAAGCGGATGTTCTCCACCGGCTACGAGACGGATACAGGCGGATCCATCTCATCGGAGGAGGTCAAACGAAAAATCGCTGCCCTGATTCAAAATGAAACGCGGGCGCTGTCTGACCAGAAGCTGACTGAGCTGCTCGGTCACGAGGGTATCCCCATCTCACGCCGGACAGTCGCCAAATATCGGGAGCAGCTTCATATTCCAGAAAGCCGCATACGGGAAAGGCAATACACATGAGCGTCAAGGAGCAAACCCTACAATACGTTTCCGAAGCCCTGAAAAAGCTGCCGGAGGAGGAGCGGGCCGTCGGCCTGACCGCCCGCCAGGTTGCCGAGGGCATGGGAATCTGGCAGAACGACGCGGCAGCGGCGTTAATTTCCCTCTGCGCCGAGCAGAAGCTACGCAAGGAGGGCAGCCGCCCCATTCATTACTGTCTTCCTCTCTCTGCCAAGCCCACCGACCGCAGGGAGCCGGATCAGGAGCCAGCCTTTCAATGCATCATCGGCGCTGCCGGCAGCCTTGCCTTACAGATACAGCTCGCCAAAGCCGGCGCCTCCTATCCTCCTAATGGAATGCATATGCTCCTGATAGGAGAATCCGGCGTTGGCAAAACTCTTCTGGCAGAAGAGATCTGGCGCTACATGAACCAAAACCGCCCGGCAGGGACAAAGGAAAAGCCATTCGTCATCTTCAACTGCGCAGAGTACGCGGAAAACCCACAGTTTTTGCTGTCTCAGCTTTTCGGCTATATTCGCGGCGCTTTCACTGGCGCGGACACCGACCATCCGGGCCTTGTTAGCGAGGCTGACGGCGGCGTTCTCTTTCTGGACGAAATTCACCGCCTTCCCGCCACAGGGCAGGAAATGCTTTTCACCCTCCTCGACCGGGGGATGTATCGAAGTCTGGGCAGTTCTCAAGATAAGTACGCCAGCCTCATGGTCATCGGCGCCACGACCGAGAACCCGGAAGCGGCGCTGCTGAATACCTTCCGCCGCCGCATCCCCATGGTCATCGAAATTCCCACGCTCCAGGAGCGGCCCATCAAGGAACGGCTTGCATTGGTGCTGCACTTTATTCAAAATGAGGCCCAGCGGCTGAATCTTCCCATTCGCATCTCCCCATACGCCCTGCGGCTTCTGGCTGTATACCACAGCAACGCCAACATTGGCGACCTGAAAAACGAGATTCAGCTTTGCTGCGCAAGAGGCTATCTTGACTATCGCAGCAATCCCTCCGGCCCGCCGCCTTTCATTGAATTTGGCAGCAGCAACCTATCCCGCAACCTGCAAAACACTGAGCCAGACCCGGAGGTGGAAGGCTATCTGGAAAACTGGATCCAGCAGCACAGCCTTATCATCTCCCCCGAACAGGACGCCTCCGCCCAGGATACCAAGTCCGCCGGCGACCTCTATGGTTTCATTGAGGAACGCATCGGTAAATACAGCAGTGAAAACCTGCCACCCCAGGAAATTGGCTATCTGGTGTCTATGGATCTGATTCGAAATTATTCCAACCTGTCCTCCGGGCCGCAGGAGCAGTTTGCCATTTTTGAATCCGTCACTTCCAAGGTGCGGGCTGCGGCGGAGGAGCTTATCCGCCTGGCCGCCAATCGCTTCAACTGCACCTATCCCGAAATCATTTATGAGACGCTGGCGCTGTTTTTGCAGCAGGTGAAATTCCACAATCAGGTGAACCAGGCCTATCCCATTCCTGACATCAACTCTCTGGCGGAGGCATACACCGAAAAGCTTCGCTTTGTGAAAAAAATCGTCCCCATGCTGGAACGTGCGCTTAATAACGTCACGATAACCGACGATGAAGCCACCGTGATAGCTATGCTCCTGGAAACATACGACAAGGCGGACGATAAGAAAATGGTGGGCCTCATTATCATGGGCCAGGGAAAATCCACCGCATCCAGCATTGCGGATTTTGTCAATCAGGTGCTTCTCACAAAAATCGCCCACGCGGTAGACGTCTACTTCTGCCTCTCCCCGGAGCAGGCGCTGAGTCAACTGTGCGCCCTGGCAACGCAAATCGACGAGGGCAAGGGCGTCATTGTGCTGACCGATTCTGAAAACATCGAATACTACGAGCAGCATCTGAAAAACGACGCAGGCATCCGCTGCCGGGTCATTCCCGGTATGAGTACCGCCATGGCACTGGAGCTTTGCAAATCCATCATCACAACAGACGACGACATCGACACCATTTTCCGCAACAGCCTGTCCTCCTATCAGATCTATATGACCCGCATCCTCCGTCAGACCGGCAGTTATCTCAAGTCCGTTGCAGAGGAGGACGAAGCAGCGGGCGGCAAGAACGTCATCCTGACCTGCTGCATCACGGGTACCGGCTGCGCCCGACGGATCCGGGAGTATCTTCTGCAATTTCCGTCGGTATACATGAACGCGGAAATCATCCCCATCGGATTAAAGGAAAACATCGGCGCATTGTAAAATGAAACTGCAATAGTAAAAAGAATATCCATAGTGATGAA
>JAJQCH010000090.1 GCA_021202795.1 Oscillospiraceae bacterium | reverse complement strand
ACTCTATTGAAGCTTTTCGCGGATGTGTTCAACTTGCACTTGCAATTTTCGGTATTTTGTCAATCATTTTTTGTTGCAATCAAAAAAAATCTTTGCTATGATACTTCAGTCAGCGCAATGCTGTGGATTGAAAAACATTTTTTTCCAAATGGAAGGCGGTCAGACCTCAGGTCGGGCCGTTTTCTATTTTTTTGGAAGGTGCTGTATAGGCTTAACATCATATTATCACTTAGGATGTCCTATAAAACGGACAGCAAGAGTAAAAATTTCAATATTTTTACAAATATCTGCAAAAATATTGAAAGAGAGGGGCGTATGCTCCTCTCTTTCAACTATATACGGTATTAACTTGTAGTAATTTGCTTTTTCTCAGTAACGTCACATACTGTCCGGCGCGGTGACGCCCAGGATGGACAGGGCGTTTTCCAGCACGATGCCGGTGTCGGCGACCAGAAGCAGACGGGCGCGGACAAGATTTTCCTCCTCGCCCCGGATGTGACAGGCGTTATAGAACTTGTGGAACCGGGAGGCGACCTCCGTGGCGTATTTGTTGATGCGGGAGGGGTCAAGCTCCTGGGCGGCCTGGCGAATCTCGCCGGGGAAGGTGGCGAGGGCTTTGATAAGCTCCCGCTCCTGGGGTGCGGTGAGCAGGGAAGCGTCCGCCTTTTCCGCGGGCTTGTATCCGTCCGCCGCCAGCATGGACAGCAGAGACTGGATGCGGGCGTGGGCGTACTGGACATAATAGACGGGGTTTTCGCTGTCCTGCCGCACGGCCAGATCCAGGTCAAATTCCAGATGGCTGCCGGGGCTGGCGTTGAAGAAATACCGGCAGGGGTCGCGGCCAATCTCGTCCATCAAATCCGCCAATGTAAGGGCCTTGCCCGTCCGCTTGGAGACCTTCACCGTCTCTCCGTTGCGGGTCAGGCGCACCATCTGCATGATGAGAAAGTCCAGCGACCGGCCGTTCAGCCCCAGCTCCGGGCAGGTCATGGTGGAGCCGAAGCGAATGGCGTGGCCGTGATGGTCTGCGCCCCAGACGTCGATCACCCGGTCGAAGCCCCGTTCCACGAATTTGTTGCGGTGATAGGCGATGTCTACGGCGTAGTAGGTCCAGGTGCCGTCTGCGCGGCGCATACACTCGTCCTTGTCCGCGCCGAAATCCGTGTTTCTCAGCCAGAGCTGACCATCTTTTTCATAGGTGTGGCCCGCCTGGGTGAGAATGTCGATGGTCTCGGCCACGTAGCCGGAGTCGTGAAGCTCCGTTTCCAGAAACCAACGGTCGAATTTTATGCCGTAGCGCTCCAGGTCGTCCCGCATACGCTGGATGTTTTTCGGGATGCCGTAATCGATGAACGCCTTTTGCCGCTCCTCGGCGGACATATTGAGGTATTTGTCCCCCTCGGCGTCGTATATTTCCTGGGCCATGGCCCGAATGTCGTCCCCGTGATAGCCGTTGTCGGGAAATTCCACCGCATCCTCGCCCTGGATAATCTGCAAATACCGGGCCTCCACGGAGCGGCCAAAAAGCTCCACCTGATGACCTGCGTTATTCACATAGAACTCCCGCCACACGTCCCATCCGGCCCAGTCCAGCACGGAGGCCATAGTGTCGCCCAGAACGCCGCCCCGCGCGTTGCCGATGGTCATGGGGCCGGTGGGGTTCGCGGAGACAAATTCCACCATGACCCGCTTGCCGTTGCGTTCGTCCGTCCGGCCATAGGCTGCCCCCTCTGATGCCACTGTGTCCAGCACGTCGGAATACCAGCCGTCGCCCAGGCGGAAATTCAAAAAGCCGGGGCCAGCAGTCTCTGCGCCGGTATACCAGGTGTTCTCCAGCGAAAGCCGGGAAAGAATTTCCTCTGCAAGCTTTCGGGGGGCCATACCGGCGGCTTTGGCCCCGGCCATGGCATGGTTGGCGGCGAAGTCGCCGTTTTGGGTGTTTTTGGGGATCCCCACGGAGCCTGGTGTGTTGGCCAGAGTCGGCGCTGCGGTGCGGATAAGATCGTCAATTCCGTGTTTTGCCTGTTCAATAAGGTCTGCCATATTTGCTCTCTTTCACATTAATTTTGAAAAAATTCCGCCCCATAGGGGTATTGTTCAAATCCACATCATAATCGATTTCCATATCCCCGCCATGCTCGTCCAGGGACGTGCTGACGCGGCGGGTGTCCACTCCCAGGGCGGCGCTGCCAAAGGGCGTATCGCAGAGGACAAAATGCTTTTTTCCCTGTTGGAAGACCATCTCGGAGGTGGTGCTGCCCTCTCTGTGAAGGACGACGCCCATGGGACTGATGGAAAAGGTGGTTTGTGTTCCCTTCAGGCCGGTCAGGTCGCTCTCCTCATAGGTGAAGCATATGCGTCCGTCCTCAAACCCGTATTGACCGGCGGTGACAAGATTGACCTCATCCCTCTGGCCGGAGGCATCATGCTGTATGCTGGTGATGGAGATAATTGCGTCTGTCATGTTCATGTTCTCTGTCATATAATTAAATCCTCTCTCATACAAGGAAAGGCTCTGCCTTTTGTATAGCCGCGGCTATTGTACCATCAGTGGCCTCTAATGTCAAAGCCGAACTTGCATAAAAAAGTAACACATCATGGAATAGTTGTGCTATAATACATACAAGAGGAGGTGGGCGGTTTTGACAATAGAGCTTACCGACAAAGAATTTAGACGTTTGCTGGACATGGTATATGTGGGGAACTGGATCCTCAACTCCGCCCGCGGGGAGGATCGCTTTGAGGATTACGATCTCCTGCAGGAAAAACTGTTCGCTATTTGTCCCAGCCGGGGTATGAAGACTCTGGCAGAGACCTGGCAGGGCCATGTCTTTCCCTCCCGCGCCTATGAGGAGGGCGGCATCCATGAGGCCATCGCCGACTATGAGGATGCTGTGTTCTTCGACATCCTGGCGGAGGAGTTGGCCCGCCGTGATATGGAAGGGGAAGGTTCAGATCCCGGCAATGATTCCGAGCTTCTGGATCGGATGGAGGAATATTACTCGGAGTTTGAGCAGCATGGTCTGGACAATTTGATTGTAGACACGGAATAAGTGGAAAGATTACCTGCCCCCGCGCGGCTGCGCGGGGGATTTTTTGTGTTGTTTGCGCCAAAAATGTGTCGTTCGGGCCGGAAGGGTTTTATTTGAGGAGACAAAGTGATATAAGTAGTGATATAAGTTATATTGGTAACAAACGTGCGCGAAGCGCAAATCTACAGGAGGAACGACCAATGAAGAGAATTATATCCATTCTGCTCTGCCTATGTCTAATGACAGGGCTGTGTTCCGGCCTCACTTTCGCGTCCTCGGAGGAACCTGCCTCCGGGGAAACGTCCGGCGTGGGAGAGATCCTGGCCTGGACGGCGGACGAGGCGACGGGTGCCTGGACGCTGGAGGAGGCGGACATTCTCGTCCCTGCGGCCTATCTGGATGAGACCGGCGCGGCCACGAGCGCCGTGGTGAACGGCTATTACGCCGCCACCGCGCCCATCCTGCTCGTCACCGGGGAGGAGCTTTCCGACCAGGCGGCCCTGGCGGAGGGCTATGTGGTGGCCCATGCCGACGGGGACACGCTGGCGGAGACCGTCGCCTGGCTTATTGAGAACGACGAGGCTCTGCCCGGCGATTCGGCCCTTATCGTCGCCATCGGCACCGGCGAGACTGCGGCCCAGATCGCCGAGCTTGCCGTGAGCGGGAGCGGGATTTATGCCGCCGTGATGTATGACCCCGCTGTGGCCGGCTCCGTCTCCGAGGAGGAGCTGGTGGACGCCTATGGCGCGGCGCTGGAGAGCTATCTGCTGGATAACTATCAGTCCAGCCGTGTGGACGGGCCTAACATCGTCTATACCATCGACGCCGAGAGCGCGCAGGCCTATTGCGAGGAGAACGCCCAGGGCTTCGCGGTGGACTATGAGACCCTGGCCGTCAGCACCGAGGGCGTAGCCCTCACAGTGGACGGCGCGGCAGGGGAGACCGTCATCGACCCCGCCGCCGGAGAGAACGCGGCGTATTTCTACATCCGCGCCGCCCAGACGGATACCGCCGCCGCCAGCGCCGCGCTGGCTCTTGGCGCGACCCTGAAGGATGCCGGGGACACCGTGAACTGCGCCGTCTCCTGGGGTCAGGAGAGTTCAAGCGCCCTGCTGACCTGGCTGGAGCGGGTATGCAAATATGAGGTACAGTATTCCGCCGAAGAGGTGGAGACCATACTGAACCTTGAAAACGCCATCGCCGGCGGAGAGTATACCTGGACGGCCAGTAGCACAGTCTATACCATCAGCTATGTCACCGCCGTGGCGAACCCGGAGCTTGAGAGCTATCAGGGCTTGTCCATCGCCATCCCCGCTGCCTATGTGGAGGGCGTGGACGAGGACGGCAACCTCATCATCGACTGGGAGGCGGAGGTCGTAAGCCCCAACGGGGCCGTCTATACCGCCGCCACCGCCCCCATCATCATCAATACCGGTGCGGCGGGGTACTCCGCCAGCACCACCAGCGGAGCGGGCGGAACCTACGCCAGCTATGGCTACATCAACGTCGCCTGCGGCAACCGCGGCAAGAATAACGTCGCCACCGACGCCGAGGGCAACTCCTATTACACCGGCGACTCCCCCTACTGCCTGGTTGACCAAAAGGCGGTCGTCCGCTGGCTCAAGTACAACATCGAGCTTGGCAACATCTGCGGCGACGCTGACCGCATTGTCTCCACCGGTGGCTCCGGCGGCGGCGCGCACAGCCTGATGCTGGCCGCGACCGGCAACCATTCCGACTTCTATCCCTATCTGGAGGAATCCGGTGCGCTGGGCGCTTATTATGATGCGGATTCGGACAGCTATTACAGCACCGTCTCCGACGCCATCTGGGGCGCCTGCCCGTATTCGCCTATCACAAACCTGGAGGAGGCAGATCTTGCCTATGAGTGGGAATCCCTCCTCTCCCTGACTGCTCTGGACGACCTGGATGCGGACGAGTTCATCCGCACCCTCAGCGCCTATGTGGCCGAGGCGTATGTGGAATATGTGAATAATCTGGGTCTCGTGTATGACCTGGATGGGGACGGCGTAGCCGAGGCCATGACCATCAACGAAGACGGCGTCAGCGGCACCTATGTGGACTTTATGGTGGCGCAGGCCACGTCCGATCTGGAGTGGTTCCTTGACCACATTGACAGCGTGACCCTCAGCGTCACCTGGGAGAACGAGAACGGAGAGAGTCAGGCCGAGGCGTATTTCTACGGCCACTACAGCTATACCGAATCCATCGACGGCCTGCAGCTCAAGGGCTATGACCTGTCCGAGTTCGGCATGACCCTCTCCGGCAGCGAGGAAGAGGGCTGGACGGTGGAAATGACCGCCGAGGGCTTCCTGAGCTACCGCAGCCGCTCCAAGGGCGTCACCGCCTTTGACCGCATCGGCTTCCTGGACGAGAACGGCGACTACAACGCGGAAAACCTTGAGTTCGGCAACGAGACCCAGGATTACCGCCACTGGGACAGCTATCTGCTGGAGGTTCTTCAGGAGAACGCGGAGGAGCTTTCCGCCCTCTACAGCCCGGATGATACCTACGGTATGTATGATACCTATGAGGATATGCTGGCCGCCTTCGAGGAGGACGTGGCCATCATCGAAAACGGGGACGAGTATTATGCCTATACGGACACCACCATCGTGGAGCTGTATAACCCCCTGCGCTATATCCTGGACGATGAAACCGAGCAGCCCGCATGGGTGCGCCTTGTCCACGGCACCCAGGACAAGGATGTTTCCCTTATGACCACCCAGAACGACGCCATAGCCTGGACGATGCAGGGCGTGAACGTGGGCCTGTTCTGGAGCTGGGATAACGTCCATGTGGCCACCGACCCGCTGGACACCTCCAAGACCAGCTATATCGACGCCATGGCCATGCTGGAGGACGGCATTGAGATAGAATACCCCATCACCTCAGAGCTGGAAGGCTCCGCCTCCACGGATTCCGCCTCCGGCGAGGCCTCTGCCTCCGGCGAAGCGTCCTGATGCTTCCAGTTTGACAAATCAGCAAAAAACGCAGCGCCTCCCTTGCCCGTACATCGGGCAGGGGAGGCGTTTCTGTTTGCTTTCCAAAATTTTACAGTATACTTTACAAACAATACCGAAGATTTACGATTCCGTGGTAGATAAACTTCCCTTGAAAAATTATAGTGAAGCAAGGTATCGGCAGGATGATCCGCTTTTCCGCCGACGACCTGTATTCTATAAATCTATAAACATGAAAGGGACGGCACACAATGAAGAGTGGCAAAAAATGGCTCAGTATTTTGCTGATTATCGTCTTGTGCGTTGGGATGCTCCCAGGAGTAGTCCTGGCCGATGAGACGGACACGGTCTATATAGACGAGACAGCGGAAGAGCCTGTAACAGATGAAAGTGTGGGTAATTCCGAGGATAAATCTGTAGAGGATGAGCTTACGGAAGCTACTGCGGAGGAAATTACGGAAGCTCCCGTGGAGGAATTTGTAGAGGAAATTACGAAAACTCTCGCAGAGGAATCTGACGAGGAGGAGCCGGAAGAAACTTCCGCAGAGGAGCCTGCAGAGGAAAATCCTGAGGAAACACCCATAGAGGAGTTTGCCCAAGATGAATCCGTGGAGACTTTTATGGTTGGCTCCGCAGCAGTGACGTCTACAGAGGAGACTGTGACTGAGGAGACGGAAGAGCTGACCGCCGTCCAGACCGTTCAGGCGCTGATAGACGCCCTGCCCGCGGCGGACGAACTGACGGCGCTGGACGAGGACGCGCTGAACGCGGTCTATGCCCAGGCCCAGGCCGGCAACGACGCCTATGAGGCCCTGACCGCCGAGGAGCAGGCCCAGGTGGACGATGCAAAGCTCGACGAGCTGTTTGAGGCGTTCAGCAGCCTGACCGATACCGCGGCGGAGCTTGGCGGTACCCTGGAGAGCGGTACCTATACCCTGACCGAGGACGTCACCCTGACCGAGAACATCACCATCCCCAGCGGCGCGGATGTCACCCTTGACCTGAATGGTCATACTCTGACCGGCACGGGGAGCGGCAGCGTTATCACCGTGGAAGGTGCGCTTACCCTGACCGACAGCAGCACAGCTCAGACTGGCACCATTACCGGCGGCGGACTCAATAAGAGCAGCACTACCGGCGGCGGTGTGTTTGTGGGCATTGGAGCGTCCTTCACCATGGAGGGCGGCACCATCACCGGCAACAAAGGCAGCAGCGGTGGCGGTGTGTATATTAAGGGAAGTACGAGCGGCAGCGGAACCTTCACCATGAACGGCGGTAGCATTAAAAACAATGGTGTTAGTCAGCAAAAGGGTCGTTCGATCAGATCAACAGTAAGCCAGCCTG
>JAJQCH010000024.1 GCA_021202795.1 Oscillospiraceae bacterium | reverse complement strand
CAAGGTTCATAAATTCATTCTACCGAGTGTCCAACTTGCACTTGCAATTTGCATTCTGTTTTTTATTGTACCTGTTCATCAAAAAAGTGATAGAGATGGTCTTTAATGCCTTGTGCGGCGTAGATTGTTGCAATCATTAGAAAGTCGCTGTCACATTGAGAAAAATTGATATCGTAGCCAGCGCGACGAATCAAAAGTGTAAAAAACAAACGCTGGGTGCGGCCATTTCCCTCTCGAAACGGATGAAGCATATTGAGGTCGTTGTAAAAATCCGTCAGCGCTGAAATAAGACGGGGACGGGAATAGCCACAAAATTCATGGCGGCGGCAGAGATTGTCAAAAAGACTATACCCGTCTTTCTCAAGCGATTCTACCGGATGAAATTGTGTTCCCTTTTTTGATAAGTTAATCTGCCGTACTGTGCCAGCCCAATCATATAAATCTCCAAATAATTGACGATGTATATTGCAGTATAAGTCAAAGGAAAACGGCTGTTTCGGCGGATTTGCTTCCAGTGCAGCGGCACGAGCTGTAACGGCAATCAGTTCTGCATTGTTAAGAGCCTCTTGCTTTGTTAGTCCAAGCTTGTTCTTTAATACCGTTGTCCCCGGATAGCATCCGTCCTGTGAAGTTTCGATGGAGTATCCCATTATCTGTTGTCCTGATATTGCGTCCTAAGTCCGTTGAGATAATCCTCTAACAGCAAGCTGCCGGACAGGATTCTCCTGACAGTCTGAAGCTGTGCGGCGCTGAGAGGCAGGCCCTCCATGGCCGAGGACGCGGCTGCGTTTGCTATGGCTTGCTCTAAGGATTGATTCATTTCCATCCCTCCGAACGCTCCTTCCCTGATTCAGTCTATTCTTTTCGTAGTATATCACATCTGCCTCCCATTTGGAAGGGGCAGGCTCCGGCAAAAAAATGCTTGACAACCCTGGGCTGGTTCGATATAATTGACAAACGTAAAAGGGAGTAGTTTGCACGGGCGTATGCCTGTGTTGCGTGATTCGTCAGTACGGTCGAGAAGGCCCGGATCACCATAGACGTTTAGTCTATAACAAGACTTTTACCGCACATATGCCGTGCGGTAAAGGTCTTTTTATTTTGCGGATTTTAAGGGGGAGCCTGTCGTGAAAGTCCTAGCGCTGTGTCTGTTTATCCTGACCTATGTGCTGATGATAGCCCTGCCGAAGTATCGGCCCTGGGTGGCTGTAGCCAGCGGGGCGCTGTATATTATCCTGGGTTATGTAAACCTGGGAGAGGCGCTGCAAAGCATTAACTACAATGTGTTGCTGATGCTGGCGGGGACGATGGGAACGGTGTCCCTGTTCATCCAGTCCAAAATGCCGAACCGCCTTGCGGAAATGCTGCTGGCGAAGACGCCGAACGTTATGTGGGCGGCGGCGGTGATGAGCCTGTTTGCCGGGATCGTGTCCGCCTTTGTGGACAATGTGGCCACGGTGCTGATGCTGGCCCCGGTGGGGCTGGCCATTGCCGCGAAGCTTGGCATTTCCCCGGTGCCGCTGCTGATCTCCATTGCCGTGTCCTCCAACCTGCAAGGGGCGGCCACGCTGGTGGGAGACACCACCTCTATCATGCTGGGCGGCTATGCGGGGATGAATTTTCTTGACTTCTTCTTCATGGATGGAAAGCCCAGCATTTTCTGGGCCGTGGAGCTGGGGGCGCTGGCCACCATTCCCATCGTGCTGTTTTTCTTCCGAAAGCAGCGGGAGCCTGTAAAGCTCCAGGAGCGGACGGAGGTAACGGACTATGTCCCCACCATCCTGCTGGGGGGGACGGTGCTGCTGCTGATCGTGGCCTCCTTCATTCCCAACACGCCGGATATGATAAACGGCTATATCTGCATGGCTGTGTTCCTGGCGGGCGTTGTGTATACCCTTGTCAAAAACAGAGACGCCCACAGCGTTAAACGCGCCTTTTCTGAGATCGATTATCCCACGCTATGCCTGCTGGCTGGACTGTTTGTGGTCATTGAGGGCGTCACGCAGGCCGGTATTATCGACGAGATCAGTCAGCTTTTCGTCCGCCTGGGCGGAGACAATGTTTTCCTGCTGTATACGGTCATTGTGTTCGGCTCGGTGCTGATTTCCGCCTTTGTGGATAACATCCCCTATGTGGCCACCATGCTCCCCGTGGTCAGCGGCATTGCCGCCAGCACCGGCGCGCCGGCGCTGCTGCTGTATTTCGGCCTGCTGATCGGTTCCACCCTGGGCGGGAACATCACCCCCGTCGGAGCCTCCGCCAACATTACCGCCCTTGGTATTCTCCGCCGCCAGGGGTATGAGGTCTCCACCGGGGCGTTTATGCGCATCGGCGTCCCTTTCACCCTGGTAGCCGTGCTGGTGGGATATTTGTTCTGCTGGCTCGTGTGGGCGTAAGGGTGTTTGAAGATTATCAGCCACAGAGAAAAATCAGGGGCAGCCTGCAGGTTGGTGCGGGCTGCCCCTGACGGGTGTTAGGTGTTGCGCAGGGAAGCTGACTGAGATGCTTACGCTTCCGTGTACTCGATAATGATGGTCACGGTGCCGATGGTGTAGGTGGCGGTATAGACACCGTCCTCATAGGTCGGCTCGGCATAGTCCGCGTTTTCAAGCTCGGCCTCGCCGTCGCCCAGTACGGTCATGCCCGTGGCGATCCAGGTCTCGGTCTCGTTGTCGTAGACATAGATGGTGCCGGTGTTCTCCACGGTGTAGGACTCGGACTTGTAGCTGTAGAACTGCTGGGTGTAGGTGTCGTTCTGGTTCTGCCGCAGGGTGATGGTGGAGTCCGCGTCGGCCTTGACATACAGAGTGGCTCCGTCGGTCTCGATGGTCTCGGTCTCGCCGGTGGCCACGGTGGTCATGGCGCTGGTCTCATAGGTGTGCGCGCCGCCCACGAATACGTCCTCAGCGGGCAGGTCGGTGTTTTCAGCCACCACCATCAGAGAGGCGGCGGTCAGCCACTCGTCGCCGGTCACTTGGAAGATGTAACCGTCGGCATATTCCTCCATGTCGAAGGTGGAATCCACCAGGGTGACATAGGCTTTCTGCTCACGGGCCACGGTGGCGATGGTGTTGCTGCCGGAGGCGAAGTGGATGTCGGAGTTCACCACGGTGCCGGTGGCCACGTCGTCCAGCATGGAAGTATTGTTGGAGAAGCCGAACATACTGCTGGCGTTATAGACCAGGCAATTCTGGTAATACGCCTGGGAGATGCCGGTGTTGGCCCCGCTCAGGCCGGGCAGGAAGGAATCCACGCACAGCAGCGTGCTGGTCTCGTCCAGATACATATTGATGCCGGACTTGTCATAGACCGTGGAGTCTACGATGACATAGCCGCCGAAGAAGTCGGTGGAGAAGATGCGCCCGCTGTTGCCGGTCATGTAGCTTTCATAATAGATGATAGCGCCGCTGTAGCAGGTGTTGGAGGGGTGCTGGCTGTAGGAGAAGATCTGGGCGTTTTCATAGAACACCACAGCCCCCATGCCGGAGAACACGGCGCCGGCCATATTCACGGTGTTGCTGTAGTTGCCAGCGCCGATGACGTTCAGGCCGCCGGTGGTGTTCTGAATCTTCACCACGGTACCCTCGCCCAGGGCCACGATGCCGCCGCCCACGCCGAATTTATATTCGGAGTCGGAGCGCACGTTGCCGGAGGAGACAACCAGGCTGTCGGTCAGGGTGACGGTCGCGCCGCCGTCGATGAACAGAGCGGTGTCCGCAGGCTCGCCGACATATGCGTCGTCGCTGTCGCCGGTGGTGGGTTCGCTGTACCACACGCCGCCCTCGATGGTGATGGAGGCGGCCTCCTCGGTGACGGTTCCGGCCTCGTCCTGGGCGTCCGCGTCATAGACGATCTCCCCGTCCTCCACGGTGATGGTGGACCAATTCTCGTCGTCCCAGAAGAAGCCTACCAGGTCGTCCTTGGGGGAGCCGGAGATGGAGTCGTTGTCAAACTCGCTGCGATAGGTCTGCAGCCCGTCGAGCTGTGCCAGAATGGCGATGGCCTCGCCCTTGGTCAGCTCGCCCAGGTTCTCGGCGGTGATGCCGCAGGCTTCCAGAGCTGCGATCTTCTCCTCTGCCGTGGTATAGAGGACGGCGGCCAGGTTCGGCTCGGTGATGAGGCTGGTGTCGATGTTCTCTCCCTCGCCGAAGAACACGTCGGCGTAGGCGGCGATGGCGGCGCGGGAGTTTTCGATGTCCTCCTCGGTCACGCCCGCGGCCTCAATGAGCTGGGCCTGAAGGGCGAGGCCCTCCTCGCTGAGGGAGGCGTAGCCGCTCACGAGGGCGTTATAAATCATGACCAGCAGATCCTGGCCGGTGACGGCGGCGTAGCCGTCCAGCAGGGTGGCCTCCCGGTCGATGCCGTCGGTGATGATGGCAAGACCGCCGGCGGTGTAGCTCCCGTCGGCAATGCTGCCGAAGAAGGAGGTGCCGTCATAAATAAAGGCGTGCAGGTTCGTGGTGTTGGCGGAGAAGAACTTATACTCCGTGGTGCCGCCGCCCACAGGGTTCGCGTCCCCGGTGAAGCCGAGGATGCCGTTGGCCGCCTCGATGGTGAAGTACTTATAGATGAAGTGGATGGCCTCCAGCCGGAGATAATCCTCCTCATAGCCGAAGGTGAACCAGTCGTCGCCGCCGTTGGTCACGGCGCTGCTCAGATACCAGGTGACAAGCTCCTTTTCCTCATCGCTGAGATCTGCGGTGTCCTCAAAGTCGTCCGCGTCGAACAGGCCCTGGGAGCCGCCATACTGCTGGGCGGTCTTTTGCAGCAGAGCGTATTCGGTCAGATCGAGGGAATACTCGTCCAGCCCGTCCAGGGTCAGGGTCTGGCTGGTCTCGTACTGGCTGTTGGCGTAGGTGATGACATAGACCGTGGTGGCCTGGGTCTCGGTGCCGTCCGCCAGGACGAAGGCGACGCTGTAGGCGGCGTTATCCTCCTGGGCGGCCACGCCGGAGAGCGTCAGGGTCAGGTCAGTACCTTCCCCGGCCTCTACCGCGCCGGTCACGGCGGTCTCGGAGCCGTCGTAGGCTTCGACAGAAACGGCCTGGATGTCCGCCAGGTCGTAGGCCTCGATGCCCACATAGTCGTCGGTGTCGTAATAGCTGTCCGTGGGGGCGATGGAGCTGTCATAGATATAATAGCCCTTGACGGTGAACACCGCCTCATCGGCCTCCTCGCTCTCCAGGGTGGCGACATGGCTTTCCAGAATTGGCTGGTCGCCGATGTACATCTCCACCGAGGAGGTTGTGGTTTCCGTTTCGCTGCTGGCGTCTGAGGTCTCGCCGCTGGCGTCGGATTCCGCCTCGCCGCTGGCCTCAGCCGTTTCGGCTTCGCCGCTGGCCTCCTCCGAGGCGAAGGCGCCAACGCCCATCATGCCCATGCACATGGCCAAAGCCAGCACAAGCGCAAGGATTGATTTCCATTTCTTCATTGACGTTTTCCTTTCTGGCTTGAAGTGATAACTAAATTCTAACAGGTTGTTTAGGAAATGTCAACGTATTGAGGTAAATTTTGGGAGGTACAGAGACAGGGCTATTTTCATTTTCTATGATTCTTCTGTGTTGCAAAGTGGCGGGAAGTGGCGTATAATGACTTATTAACAAAAATTTTTGAGGAAATGACGGAGAATGAAAAATAAGGTATGGAACCTTCCTGCGCCAGTTGCCATACCAGAGGGACTGACGGAGGCCGGGTATGCGCCGCTGCTGGCGGCGGTACTGGCTGTGAGAGGATATACAACGGCAGAGGAGGCTGCCGCGCTGCTGGACGACGGGCCGTGGGAGCTGTGCGATCCCATGCTGATACCCGATATGGATCGGGCTGTCCGCCGTATTCGGCTTGCGCGGGAGCGGGGAGAGCTGGTGGCTGTATACGGGGACTACGACGTGGACGGCATTACCGCCTCCTGCCTGATGGCGGAGTATTTGCAGAGCCTGGGACTGAAAACGGAGATATACATTCCCGACCGCCTGGAGGAGGGCTACGGCGTGAACGACGGGGCCGTCCGGCTGCTTCATGACCGGGGCGTTTCTCTGATCGTCACCGTGGATTGCGGCATTACCGCCGTGGAGCAGACCGCCCTGGCTGCCTCCCTGGGCATGGACACCATCATTACCGACCACCACGAATGTCAGGCCCGGCTCCCGGAGGCGGTGGCGGTGGTAGACCCCAAGCGGCCCGACTGCGTCTGCACCGACCGGGAGCTGGCCGGGGTGGGCGTGGCCTTCAAGCTGGCCTGCGCCCTGGATGGAGACGGAAAGGCCATGCTTTCCCGCTATGCCGATCTGGTGGCGCTTGGAACCATTGCAGATGTTATGCCCCTGATGGGAGAAAATCGCCGCATGGTGCGGGCAGGACTGGATAAGCTGCACACCAACCCCATTCCGGGGCTGGACGCGCTGATGGCCCTGTCCGGGGTTGAAAAGCGAAATGTCACCGCCACAGCTGTGGGCTTCACCCTGGCGCCCCGCATCAACGCTGCCGGGCGGCTGGGACGCACCTCGCTGGCGTTGGAGCTGCTTCTGGAAAAAAATTCCTCCCGCGCCATTGGCCTGGCGGAGGAGCTTTGCGGCATGAACCACCAGCGGCAGCAGATGGAGGCGGAGATCTGGGAGCAGACCTCCCGCATGATGGCGGGAAAGGTTCCCACCGGCCCCATTGTTCTGGCGGGGGAGGGCTGGCATCCGGGCATCATAGGCATTGCCGCCGCCCGCCTTTCGGAGACCTATTCCGTTCCCACGGTGATGATCTCCCTGGACGGGGAGCAGGGAAAGGGTTCCTGCCGCAGTTTTGGGGATTTTAACCTGTTCGACGCGCTGGCCTATTGCCATTCGCTGCTGGACGCCTTCGGCGGTCATGCTCTGGCCGCCGGGCTGAATATTCACCGGGCCAACATCGACGCCTTCCGCCGGGCCCTTCAGGAGTATTACGTCAGCCATCCGCCCCACGAGGACGAGGGGCTGACCCTGGAGCTTGAGATAACAGACCCGGCGCTGCTTACGCTGGAGAGCGTGGACGCTCTTCAGGCCCTGGAGCCTTTTGGCAGCGGCAACCCCCGGCCTAACCTGTGTATGCTGGACTGCCGCCTTAGCTCTGCCGTCCCCATCGGCGGAGGCAAGCACGTTCGGCTTCGGCTGGAAAAGTTTGGGCAATCCTATGACTGCGTGTGGTTTTCCCATCCCATCGAGCGGCTGGCAGCCCGCCGGGGAGACCAGGTGGACGTGGCCTTTTATCCGCAGATCAGCGAGTTTCGGGGCCGCCGGACGGTGCAGCTAGTGCTGCTGGATCTGCGGCGCACCGACGCGGCGACTCTCTGCCGCCAGGCGCTGGCGGGCCGAACAGGAGCGGGGCAGGGCCTGACCCGCACAGAGCTGGGACGGCTGTGGCGTTCCCTGGCCCGGAGCAGTCCGATTCACCTGGGGGTAGGCCGCCTGGCGGGAATCGAGCCGGGGCTGAATCCGATGCAGATTGCCCTGGGCCTGCGGGTGCTGTCCGAGCTTGGCTTGGCGCTTGTCCAAACGGATGGGCAGGAGGTGGACGTCACCCTGATTGCCAGAGAGGGCAAGGCGGATCTGATGCAGTCCGTTACCTGGCGGCGATACCACAAATAAAATCATCTTGCAAATTGCAAGTGCAAGTTGGACACTCGGTAGAATGAATTTATGAACCTTGG
>JAJQCH010000035.1 GCA_021202795.1 Oscillospiraceae bacterium | reverse complement strand
TGGCCTCAACGGTATCGACGATGACAAAATTGTGGGCATGGTCGGGGGCTTCCTCGACCTCCTCGACTTCCTCCTCTTCTTCCGCTTCTTCAGCGGCTGCGGCTGCGGCGGCTATGGTAGTAGCCGACTCAGTCGGGCCGGAGGTGGTTTCGGTTGTGCTTGTGGCCGCCGTTGTGGTTTCCGCCGCCTCTGCCTCTGCCGACGCTTCGCCGGAGGCAAACACGGGACATACCAAAATGGCTGCCATGAGAACAAACGCTAGGATTTTCTTCATTTTAGTGTCTCCCTTATCTACGAAATGGTTAATGCTTATTGAATTGTAACATAACTTTGGAAAATTGCCAACACCTTTTTTGTTAAATCACTAATTTTGTAATCTTTTGTTGTAACGACAACGAAAGATTACGACATTTTAATCAATTCCCCTGTTTGCCTGTCAAAAATACCCGCCTGATTTTGGCGAAAATGACAGGCTTCGGACGCTTCGCCGGGCGGCGGGGAGGCCCAGGGCTTTTGCTTCGTTTTCCTTTTCTCCGGGGCAAAAAGAAGGGCTGCGGCGACTGCTTTCACAGCCTCCGCAGCCCTTTCTGCGTCTCCGCCGTCTGCGCGGCGGAGGCAACGGGGGTTCAGTGCTTTTTTGGAGATTTTTTCATCAGGTGTGTTGACGGACAACGGGACATCTATTTATACCGGCGCGGTATCAATACATACCGTAGCCGAAGAATTGACTCATGCCGCCCTGGGAGCTTTGTCCTCCCTGCATTTCGCCGGAGGCAGAGGTGTCGGTGTCTTCCTCCTCTTCCTCTTCCGTCTCCTCGTCGGGGAGCTTTTCATCGAAGGTGATGGTCAGGGTGATATATTCGTCGTCCCGGAAGACCGTCAGCTCGGCGGTGTCCCCGGCCCGGTAGGATTTGACGACGGTGGTCAGGTCGCTGGCGCTGGAGATCGTGGTGTCGTCCACGGCGGTGATGATGTCGCCCACCTCAAGACCTGCCGCCTCGGCGGCGCTGCCCTCGTTCACGGAGTCGATATAAGCGCCCTCGGCCATGCCGTAATACTCGGCGATGGTGGCGGTGACAGTCCGGGCGGACACGCCCATATAGGCCTTATCGGTGACGTAGCCATAGGTCAGGATCTGGTTCGCGATGTGGATGGCCTCGTTGATGGGGATGGCGAAGCCCAGGCCCTCCACGCCGGTGTCGGAATACTTGGCGGTGACGATGCCGATGACCTGGCCGCTGGTGTTATACACAGGGCCGCCGGAGTTGCCGCTGTTCACCGCCGCGTCGATCTGGAACATATTCATGGCCACGCCTTCCTCGGTGGTGATGGTGCGGTTCGTGGCGGACACAATGCCGCTGGTCATGGTGTAGGTCAGCTCGCCCAGGGGGTTGCCGACGGCGTAGATCTCCTCGCCCACCACCAGCTCGTCGGAATCGCCAAGCTCTGCGGCGTTCAGGCCGGTGGCGTCTATCTTCAGAACGGCGAT
Source organism: Oscillospiraceae bacterium (assembly GCA_021202795.1). Classification (GTDB taxonomy): domain Bacteria; phylum Bacillota; class Clostridia; order Oscillospirales; family Oscillospiraceae; genus CAJOIG01. The sequence goes on along the minus strand of JAJQCH010000035.1, from coordinate 6,474 downwards.
GTCGCTGTCCTCGTCAAAGCCGATGATCTCGGCGGTGTACTCCGTCTCGTCGTACATCATGACGGTGATCTCATATCCGCCCTCGTAGGCGTCCTCGATGACGTGATAGTTTGTCATGATGTAGCCGTCCTCGCTGATGATGAAGCCGCTGCCGGAAACGCTGGTGGAGGTGGCCTGTCCGAAGACATTATAGGTGATCTCCGTGGTGATGCCCACCACCTGCTGGGTGGCCAGCTCATAGACGGCGGTGGCCGTGCTGACAGAGGTGCTGGAGGAGGAAACGCTGGTCAGCTCCAGGACTGCGGTGGAATCGGTGGAGCTGGAGGCGGTGTCGTCCGCGCTCTCTACCAGAGCGGTCTCGTCGCCGCCGCCGCTGTTGGTGGCAAGATAGGTGATGCCGGAACCGAACAGCCCTGCCACCAGAGCACACACGATGCAGATAGCGGCGATGGCGCCCGCGCCGAGAGGTCTGCGGGGCTTTTTCTCCTTCTTCATATGCCGGGCCTTGGGGGGATCCTGGGGCGGTTCCTGAGCCGCCTGGAAGGAGGGCCGCTCTGACTCCTGCGCCTCCTGCACCGGCTACTGCGCCGCTTCGGGGGGCGATAGGAAGCGCCGGGGGCGACATATATGGGGTCTACCGGCTTATACACCGGCTGGGACGGGGTGTAGGTGTTTTCCGCAGGGGTCTCGTTTTGCTCGGTTCCCTGGGTGAATATATCGTTTCTGTCATCCATGATACTGCCTCCTGTTTGTTTTGGGAAAAGGATGAATTACTTTTGCTTGTGAGTATAATGTAACCCATTTTGCCCTGGCAATCTACGGGAATATGTAAATAAAATGTGGACATTTTGTTACCTCTGCGACAAAAAAAGAACGCACTGTGAACAATGCGTTCTCAGTGCGTTCGATTTCCGTTGGGGACGGGATTATTTTTCCTCCGGCTCCTCGTCCTTTTCCCCGGAGAGCATGACGTTTGCCAGAATACCCAGGATCAGGGCGCAGGCCACGGTGCGGATCTCCACCGCGCCGAAGGTCAGGGTCATGCCGCCCACGCCGGTGATGAAGATGACGGAGGCCACAAACAGGTTGCGGTTTTTATTCAGGTCAACGGATTGCAGCATTTTGAAGCCGGACACGGCGATGAAACCGTACAGCGCCACGCACACGCCGCCCATGACGCAGGAGGGGATGGACTCCAAAAAGGCCATCAGGGGGCTTACGAAGGAGAACAGAATGCACAGCCCCGCCGCGCCCCATATGGTGATGGTGGAGGCGTTGCGGGTGATGGCCACACAGCCGATGGACTCGCCGTAGGTGGTGTTGGGGCAGCCGCCGAACACGGCCCCCGCCATGGAACCCACGCCGTCGCCCAGAAGGGTGCGGGTCAGGCCCGGCTCCTTCAGAAGATCCACCCCCACGATGGAGCTGAGGTTCTTGTGGTCGGCCAGATGCTCCGCAAAGACCACGAAGGCCACCGGCACATAGGCGGTGAACAGGGTCAGCAGATAGGTGCCGGAGATGTCCTTGAGGCCGCCGTTTCCAAGGATAAAGGTGAAGTCCGGCACGGAGAACAGACCGCAGCCGATGAAGGGGCTGTAGTCGATGACGATCAGGGCCTCCGCCCCGGTGAGCTTGCCGATGATGGCGAAGACGGAGGCGGCGGCATAGCCCGCCAGAATCCCCACGATGAAGGGGATCAGCCGCAGGCCCTTTTTGCCGTAGGTAGAGGCCAGCATGGTCACGGCCAGGGTGATGAGGCCGCAGATGACCGCCACATAGGTGGAGCCTCCGGCGGTGCTGGAGGAGGTCAGGTCGCCCACCGCGTTGGCGGAAAGACTCAGGCCGATGATGGCCACGGTCGGCCCGATGATGACCGGGGGCATGAGCTTGTCCACCCAGGCCACGCCGCAGCATTTGATGATAATGGCCAGAAGCACATACACAAGCCCCGCCATCACCGCGCCGATGATCAGGCCCCAGTACCCGGCGGCCATGGAGGCCGCGCCGGAGAAGGCGCTCATCATGGAGCCGATAAAGGCGAAGGAGGAGCCGATAAACATCGGGCTTGCGGAGCGTGTGAACAGCAGATACACAATGGAGCCGACGCCCGCCCCGAACAGGGCGGCGGAGGCGGGCAGAGCCGTGCCGCAGCTTGAGTTGACCACCGCCGGCACCGCAATGGTGGCGGCCATAATCGCCAGAAGCTGCTGCAGGGCGAACAGAAGCGTCTGGCCGAATTTGGGCCTGTCCTTAATGCCATAGATCAGATTCATTTTTCTATCTCCTTATTATATTCTTCAACAAAAAAGCATAACATTCCCGCCCTTGCCTGTCAAGGGCGGGAATGTGAATTGAAATCTTTTGTAAACGATTCGGTCACTCCCACGTGCGGTCGCTGATAATATACCGTGGCCGGGCCTTGGTCTCCAGGTAGATCTTTCCAATATACTCCCCGATGACGCCAAGGCACAGAAGCTGGATGCCGCCCATCAGGCAGACGATGCAGACCGTGCTGGCCCAGCCCGTCACAGTGTTGCCCATCAGGCCGCTGACCACCGCCCATATGACCCCGATAAAGCTCAAAACCGCGATCACCAGACCCAGCCCCGTGATCAGGCGGATGGGCCGGACGGAAAGGCTGGTGATGCCGTCGAAGGCCAGGGACAGCATTTTCCGCAGCGGGTAGTGGCTCTCCCCCGCCATCCGCTCGTGCCGCTCGTAATAGACGCTGGTGCTTTTAAAACCCACCAGAGGAACCATTCCCCGCAGGAAGATATTGACCTCCTTAAACTCCGCCAGCTCCTGCAAGGCCCGGCTGCTGATCAGCCGGTAGTCCGCGTGGTTATAGACCACCTCCGCCCCCATCCAGTTCATGAGCTTATAAAAGCCCTGGGCGGTGAAGCGCTTGAAAAAGGTGTCCGTGTCCCGGCGGCTTCGCACTCCGTAGACGATCTCGCACCCGTCCAGATAGGCGTCCACCATTTCGTCCATAGCGTTTATGTCGTCCTGGCCGTCGCAGTCGATGGATATGGTGATGTCGCACCTGTCCTTGGCCTCCATCAGCCCTGCCAGCACCGCGTTCTGATGGCCCCGGTTCCGGCTCTGGGAAATGCCGATATAATGGGGATCCTCCGCCGCCAGGCGGCAGATGATCTCCCATGTGCCATCCTTCGACCCGTCGTTCACGAACAGGATCCGGCTGTCCTCCGAGATCTTCCCCGCCGCCGCAAGGCTGTTGAGCTTTTCCAGAAACATCCCGCAGGTGATCGGCAGCACCTGCTCCTCATTGTAGCAGGGAATCACAATATATAAACAAGGCCTCTCCATCCCGCGCTCCTTTCGCAAAAAATTTCAGTAACGTGAACCTATTCCTTCTTCTTAGTATATCACCATACGCCCCCCAAACGCAACAAGTGACTGCACCAAAACTGCAGTCCCAGTCAATAGGAAGAATACTACATTGCAGGAGTGGTACATTGTGCGTTACACAGGGTCATCTAAAATCGTCTGATGTCATTTTCTGTAAAGAGAAAAAATAGGAGAAAGTTTTTCCACGCAGGGTATAGTAGAGACAGAATTTTATTGCGGAAGTTTTCCGCACACGCTTCTCTAAGAATCGTCACTCACTCTTCCATATTTTCGAAAAGTGTACGCATATAATTCGTACGCCCATCCAAAATTCTAATAACAGACACTGCCTGCTCCTGGAGACGATAGAATGCTATATGTTTCTCACCGCACAATTATCTGTTACTCTCCAAATTCTTCCAGCATGGTCTCCTCAGAGATCCAGTCCGCTTCGGACTGAGCAGAAACCTCCCTCTTTTGAAGCTCTTTCGCCAACATGGTAATTGCCTGTTCGCGCAGAGCTTCTTTGCTGTCCTGTGTCACCAAGAAAGGCAGGCCGCCAACATTGAGTGACTGCTGGATAAACGTATTCACAGCATCTGTAAGTGTCATCCCGCAGGCAGCATACACCTTTTCGACCTGTTTTTTAATCTCTGGATTGATACGCATCTGAAATGTCCCCGTCTTCGGGGCAGTAACAACAGACAATGGGGTACTCATGCAACCAGCTCCTTTTTGGAGTTGCTGATGGTATAGCATCTTTTGCGATTCATTGTCAATACATCGTCATTACATCATCTGATAGTATGGACAATCCCTTTATATCCATAGCTGCGAACATCCCCCAAGTGACCTGTAATATTAGTTCGCTATACGGACAGATGCCCAATATCCCTCCAGCATCGCCTCACGGGTCTTTTTCGCCTTGACGCCCCGGAGGCAGTCCCCTACGGGGATGACCTGAGGCGCGGAATAGATGGGACTCTCATATTCCTGATTCTGAGATGGGAAAGTCTGCATTTAGCTTGCTGGAATACGGAGAAGTATAAAGCCCCCACAGGCATTTTAGCCTGCAGGGGCTTCAATGGTTATTACACCAAACTCATTTTTCGAGAACCTTCCCCGGTTCATAACAGCGGCAGGTTTACTAGTTCACGAATTACATAGCCGAATTAATCGCCTATAATTGGCTCCAGCTCATCGAAATGGGTATACGCCAGGGGCAGAATCGGTTCATTGAACGGGTACATGGCCTCAAGGTCATAGTCGTATCGCGGGCACGAGGGCGCATGGTCAGGATGCACAGCACCAATGCCGTCGGTCTTATCCTTTTCCGTAAAGGGAACTTCATAGGGCGTAAGGAAGACCGGGTACAGCTTCATGTGCCATATTCTCCAGCCGTCGGGTGTGCTTATGAAGTCCACGGCGTATTTGCTCATGCACCACATGGCAGTTCCGGCCACGGCCTCTACGCCGGGAGATACCCATGCGCCACGGGCCGTCTGGAGATCTTCTGCCACGATGATACGGCAGGTGGTCATGGGGTGGATGAACATGGTACCCTTCAGCTCCTGCTCCGCGCCTGGATCTCCTCGGTCGGTGTGATCCTCCAGATAGCAGCGACACACGCCCTCATAGCCGTCGTATATGCCCCAGGGCATTTCCAGCCGGGAGTCCGGCCTGTCAGCCCAGAGCTTCATGTAGTCCCGCAGCCGATGGGCCGATCCCAAGTAAGAATAGCCGGCCATCAGATTTTCACAATCCCGCGCCGCCCGGAGCCGTTTGTTTTCGGCCTCCAGCTCGTTCAGTCGAGCGGTAAGCGCATCAAGCGCCAGGTGTAGATCCTCCATAGAATCAGGTTCCGTACTCATCCAGCAGCTCCTGTATATCAAATCCAAGATATTCAAAGGTGGCCTCTGAAATCATGTTGTACTCGTCAAGCTGGCCCAGACTCTCCGCCAGATCCAAATAGGACTGATAGGTAACAGTGATCTGGATCTTGAGCTTTTCAAGCTCGTCCTCTTCCGTGAAGTAACCAACAGTGCAGCCCTCGTCAGTCAGGGTCTGAATCCAGCCATCCACCAGCGTGTCGTAATATTCCATCTCCCAGGCAATCGTTTCATCAACACATTCCTGGAGCAACTCCTGCTGGGCGGTAGTCAGGCTGTTCCAGCGGTCGCTGTTGAAGGTGAAGAAGTTGGCGGTAGAGCTTGTGCTGCAAACCATAATATACGGCGCGACTTCATACCACTTATATGCCAGCACGGCGGACAGAGAAGAGCTGCTGCAATCGATCATTCCGCGGGAGAGGGCCTCGTAAACGTCGGAAATCGTGGTGCTGACAATATTGAAGCCCATGGCGGCATAGGCGGCGGAAGCAAAGTCCGTTCCGTAGCTCATACCCGCCATGTCGGCATAGCTGGAAACAGGCGTCGTGCAGACGTTGGCAATGAGGCCTGAGGTCTGTACGCCAAGGATTTTGACGCCGGCAGCCTCCGCCTGCGCTTCACACAGCGCGGCAGTCTCAGGATTTTCAAAGAAAATATAGTTGCAGACGTCCATGGCCTCCTGCATATCGCAGCCAGATACGGCGGTGTTCCAATAAAGGAGCTGTTCAAGGGCGGTGTCCTGAAGAATCGTGCAAAAATCCGCAGCGCCGCTGGATACATAGCCAAATTCCTCGACAACGGTGCAGAAGCTGCCGCCGAAGTATCGATTGAAGGTGATGTTTCCGTTGCTCTTCTCCTCTACCAGGTCGCAGAAATGCACGATACATTCAGCAGCGAAGTCAGATTCGGTAAAGCCGTTGATGGCTGTCAGAACAACGGGATCACCAAGATCCTCGGCGGATGCGGATTCTTCATCAGCGGCGGCGGCATCGGCAACGTCAGCAGCATCCGCATCGTTAGCGGAATCTGCAACAGCCGAGGAGGTCTCGGAATCGGCAGAGGATTCCTCCGTATCCGCGTCGGTACTGCCACACGCACACAGTGACAGAACCATAGCCAGACACAGCAAAAGCGCAAGAAGTTTTTTGACAGACATTTTTCGTCCTCCCTAAATAAAAATTATAAAAACGAAAATTGCAAGTGCAAGTTGAACACATCCGCGAAAAGCTTCAATAGA
>JAJQCH010000120.1 GCA_021202795.1 Oscillospiraceae bacterium | reverse complement strand
AATCACTATGGATTTTCTTTTTCAAGTGTCCATCTTCATTATGCAATCAACCTAAGGGAAATTTACAATAAAATAAACTGTTTGCAATGCTTTTATATTTGCAAAAAATGCTGTATATTCCGCAAAATGAAGATTTTGTGGCAGAAAAATCGTGAAAAACAGCCATACCGGCCCCTGTAAGGGCCGGTATGATGGATTAAAATTTTTCCTTGCTCTTGAAAACCAGCGCGGCCAGTAGGCCGAACACGATGGCGGCGCAGATACCCCCCGCGGCAGCGGTAAAGCCTCCGGTGAAAGCGCCGATGACGCCGCGCTCTGCTACGGCCTCCCGCACGCCTGTTGCCAAAAGGTTTCCGAAGCCCGTAAGCGGTACGGCGGCCCCAGCTCCCGCCCATTGGGCGAAGGGTTCGTACACGCCCACCGCGCCCAGTATCACGCCGGCTACCACATAAATGGTCAGTATCCGTGCCGGCGTCAGGCGCGTCAGGTCAATGAGAAGCTGTCCGATAAGGCACAGGACACCGCCCACCAGAAAGGCTTTTAAAAGACTTATAAATACATCCATCTCAGCACCTCCCGTTTTCCAACGCGACGGCGTGGCATATGGCGGGGATGCTCTCGCCCTGCTGGTTGGTGGTGGGACTCATCATGGCCCCTGTGGCGGCGAAGAGCAGACGGTTCCAGTTGCCCTCCAGCATCCCGTGGAGCAGATGGCCGCACAGTACTGCGGCGGAGCAACCGCACCCGGAGCCGCCGCTGTGGGCGTCCTGCCCCTCGATGGAATAGATAAGCCGTCCGCAGTCCATGTAGCGCACGCCAAGGTCGATGCCGTCCTTACGGAACAGATCCCGCAGAATGTCCGAGCCGACCACACCCAAATCCCCGGTGACGATGGCGTCATAATAATCCAGGCCGCGGCCCGTGTCCTGAAAATGAGCGGTCAGGGTGTCATAGGCTGCCGGGGCCATGGCCGCGCCCATGTTGTTCATGTCCGTCACCCCGGCGTCCGCGATAATGCCGGTGGTGATGTGGGTGACGTAGGGGGGAGGGCCTTCCGCTTTCAGGATGACCGCCCCCGCCCCGGTAACAGTCCGCTGGGCGGTGGGAGGTCGCTGGCTGCCGTATTGCAGCGGATAGCGGTATTGCCGCTCTGCCGAGCAGAAGTGAGAGCTGCTGGCCGCTGCCGCGATGGAGCAGAACCCTCCGTCTATCAGCATGGCCGCCAGGGACAGGCTCTCTGCCATGGTGGAGCAGGCCCCGTACAGCCCGAAATAGGGTACGCCGCACTCCCGCATGGCGTAGGCCGACCCGGCGCATTGGTTCAGCAAATCGCCGGACAGCACATATTCCACGTCACCTGGTGATGTCTTGGCCTTGTCGCAGGCGATGGCATAGCACATTTTCAGCATGGCGCTCTCCGCCTTTTCCCAGCTCTTGGCCCCAAACCGGGAGTCCTCACTGAGATAATCGAAGTATTTTTTCAGCGGCCCCTGGCTCTCCTTCCGTCCCCCAACGCAGGCTGCCGCCGCGATAGAAGGCTGGAGCGTAAGCCGCACCGTCTGTTTTCCCATTCGTTTCGTTTCCATGAGAGTAGTGTGTGTGGTTTTGGGAAAATCATACGGAGATTTTTTCAAAACATAACAGCCCTCCGCCGGCCTTTAACTGCGGACGGAGGGCTGTGTGATTTTATGGGGGATTATATGTACATAAGCTGCTCCGCCTCAAAGCGCAGGCGGTCTCTGTCCTCCGGGTGGGCTATGGCAATCAGTGCCTTCACCCTGTCCTGAAGTGTTCGGCCCTTTAATTCGGCGATGCCGTATTCCGTTACCACTGTGTCCGCATAGGGGCGGGGAATCGTGACCTGCGCGCCGGGGGTCAGGGTGGACTTGATTTTCGGCTGGCCCTTTTTGGTGCGGGACTGAAGAATCAGGATGCTTCTGCCGTTTTTGGCGTGCTGCGCGCCGTAGGCAAAATCGAAGCCGCCGCCGGGGCCGGAATACTGCCGGGTTCCGATGGATTCAGAGCAAACCTGCCCAGTCAGGTCGATTTCCAAAATACCGTTTATGGATTTCATGTTGTTGTTTTCCATGATTACCCTGGGGTCGGTCACATAGCTGGAGGGACGGATGACGCAGTTTTTATCCTCGTGCAGGTAGTCGTAAAGGCTTTGGGTGCCGCCGGCAAAGCAAAAGGTGTGTTCGCCGGGGTTGATATTCTTCCTGGCCCCGGTGATGACGCCCTTGCGTACCATCTCGCCCATCAGATTGGTGAACATCTCCGAATGAATCCCCAGGTCGTGCTTGTCCATCATGTGTGAGGCGCAGGCGTTTGGCAGCGTGCCGATGCCTAGCTGGATGCAGTCCCCGTCGTTTATCAGGCGTCCTACATATTGACCGATTTTGTCTTCTGTCTCGGAGGGAACCAGATCGGGAATTTCCGGGGGCTGGTAGTCCGCCTGATACACCGCCGTCACCTGGGAGATATGAATATCCATACCGCCCTCTACCCGTTTGAGCTGCTTGTTCTCCTCTATGATGACCTTCTGCTGGCACAGCTTCTGCTGCCAGATGTCCCACTCCCACATCAGGGACAGATTTACCTGAAAATTGCCGTTTTCATCCATGGGTGTGGCGGCCACGATATAAGCGTTCCGGGGATAGGCGGCGTTATAGGAATAGGGTTGGTCATACAGGTCGCAGGCCACAAAGGTGACGTTTCCCTTGCGCAGCGGCTCGTCCCAGCCCCGCGCAAAAAAGGCGGACTGGGTCAGAATATGGCCATTCATTCCGTCGTTCTGTAAAAAGCCGTAGTCGCTAGAACGGCCCTTCAGTACGGAGACATTCTCTACCCGCGGAGCGATGGTGTGCAGCGCCCGGCAGAACTCCTGAGGCTCGTTGCAGTCCTTTCCCAGGCACAGGTTGTCCCCGGATTGAATCAGGGCCAAGGCCCCTTCCACGTCCGTCAGCTTCTCCCGGTAAAGCCGCTGAAAATCGGCGTATGTATTTGGCATGGCTTGCCCTCCTGTTGTTTTTTTCTTAATTATAAACCTGTTGACGCAGGATAGTGAAACAACGGGCTTTACAATTAACAACTTCTTGTTGTAAAATGGATTAAATCCAACTACAGGACGAAGGGAGAGACCGTAATGCTGTATAAGCAGATTCAGTGCTTTTTGGAGGTCGCGAACTATTTGAGTTTCACAACCGCCGCCCAGCATTTGTACATGAGTCAGCAGGCCGTGACCAAGCAGATAGCGGCGCTGGAGCGGGAGTTGGGATTTAAGCTGTTTTATAGAACCACCCGACAGGTGACGCTGACTCCGGCGGGGAGCGTTCTCCGGGATGATTTTGCTCAAATTAACCGGCAGATTGACGACAGCATCCATCGGGGCAGAGAGATGGAGCAGTCCGGGAAAAACCTGCTGCGCATTGGATTCCAGTCCGCTCTGTCCAGGCGCGACATTATCCTGCCAGTGACGGATTTTTTGATGAGTCAATACCCGGATTTGGAGGTGGATGTGCAGCTCATGGATTTTGTGGCGCTGCGAAACGGGCTGTTGAGTGGAAAGCTGGATATGTGCATTACTACATCCAACGACTGGCAGCTCTGGCCTGGCACCCAGGCCACGGTTCTGCAAAGAAAACAGTTTCAGGTGATATATTCCCAGAGGCATCCCCTGGCGAGGCAGGAGACCATTTGCCTGGAGGATATGGGTCAGTATACCCATCTGCTCCTGCCTGATGACACGACGCTGGAGAGGATAGACTCATGGAGCCGCCGGATTCCCTTCCGCCGGTGCATCCTCTGCCCGGATATTGAGAGTTTAATGATTCGCCTGGAGCTGGGGCAGGGCTTCGCGCTGCTGACCAGAGTCATCGAGGGGTGTGATTCTCCCGTTTTCCGCTATTGGGACGTTCCCTTTCCAGAAGCACACGCGGAAGTTGTCTGCCTTTGCGGGGAAAACGCCTCAGAAGAGGTGAAGCGGGCAATCTATGAAATCCGGGAAAACAATGTGGTAAAAATCTAGTGGCCGATCAGTGTCGGGGTGCCGAAGCGCATGAGGAAGCGATGCAATCAGCGGTAAGAGCTTATGCTAGTTAAGGGGCGTCGATACGCTGATAGGGGAAACAGACAAACAATCCGTGAAACTATTGAAAACACAGGATTTTCCTATTTTTATTCATGCAAACTTCATCTTGTTCCCTTATGCTCTAGCTGGTATACTTTAAGAAAAGCGATATATGCGAATCTATATAAACCAATCGACACAATGGAGGTGTGGGCTGTGCGTATTTTGGTAGCAGAGGATGAGCGGGATATGAACCAGATTATCGTCCGGCGGCTGGCCTGGGAGGGGTATTCCGTGGATGCCTGCTATGACGGACAGGAGGCACTGGAGTATCTTTATGGAGCGCAGTACGACTGTGTGATACTGGATGTGATGATGCCAAAAATGGACGGCTTTGACGTGGTAAGGGCAATGCGGGACAGGGGCGACGATACGCCGGTTTTGTTTCTGACGGCCCGCGATACCCTATAGGACAAGGTGCAGGGACTGGATTCGGGCGGGGATGACTATTTGGTGAAGCCGTTCCAGTTTGAAGAGCTGCTGGCCCATCTGCGGGCGATGACCCGCCGAAAGGACGGACAGCGGGCAAATCACTATACCTGCGCCGATCTGGAGGTTGACCCGGCCCGGCATATTGTGACACGCGGCGGTCGGGAAATACAGCTTGCGGCCAAGGAGTATGCCCTGCTTGAATATCTTATTCGCAACAAGGGAATTGTGGTCAGCCGGGAGCAAATCGAGACGAATTTGTGGAGCTATGATTATATCGCCGGTTCCAACGTGGTGGATGTGTACATCCGGCTGCTGAGGAAAAAAATAGATGAGGACTGGCCGGAAAAGCTGATTCATACCGTGCGGGGATATGGCTACGTTCTGAAGGAGGGGCGGTAGGTGAGCCTCAAACTCAAGATGACCCTGTGGTATACTGTGCTGATGCTGGCCATTGTGGGCGTGGTGATTATATTCGTGATGACCACCGCTAACGCCTCTGCGGAGACGGCGGCAAAAAATATTCTGCAAAACGTGGTGGAACAGAACCAGCGGGAGCTGTGGTATACGGATGGGGAATTAAAACAATATGGATTTCATACCTATCAGGACGGCGTCTATTTGATGGTCTATGATCTGGCGGAGTAGCTTGTGCTGGGGACGGAGCCGGTAAATCTGCCGGAGATGACCTTTGAGGATGACGCTTTTGGTACCGTCGCGGTGGACGGCGGCGTGTTTTACTACTATCAGGTGTTTGTTGTCAGCGAGGAGAGTGGAGGCTTTTTCCAGGCAACCGGGGATTTTTCCGGCTCAAGAGAGGTGCGGGGCGAACCAAGTGAAGAGCCGTCTGTCGCGCTTGATGACGGGGAGGAAAATACGGAGGAGACCAATACCGTCGGTGACGGCACGGCTACGGAACCTGACGCCTCTGCCAGCGGCGAGGTCAGTGGAGAGACTGCGGGGGAGGGCGGCGCCAGCGGCGAGGCCAGCGGGGAAGGGATGGCTGATGTTTCTGCCAGCGGCGAAGCACCCGCCGACGATTCTGCCACGGATGCAGTAGCAGGCAGTGAGGGAGAGTCCATGGCAGACAGCGCTGCTTATGGGAACGGTTCCTATACTGTTACGCTGTTGTCGGCCACAGGGAGCGGCAGCGTGATGCTGTTGACTTCTGCCAGTGCCGAGTCTTCTGCCAGCGCAGAGCCGGAGGTAGACGGCGTGTGGCTGATGGGCCTGCTGTCGGCGGACACGGTCTCCACGGTGGGGCCGATGATGTTCATAGCCCTGCCCCTGCTGGTGCTGCTGGCGGCTTTGGGAGGCTGGATTATGGCCACAAAAGCTCTGGATCCCATCCGCGAAATAGACGCATCTGCCAGGGAAATTTCAGGCGGAGAGGATCTGTCCCGCCGTGTCGATGTGGGCCGGGGCCAAGATGAAATACACAAGCTGGCGGAAACCATAAACGGAATGTTGGACAGGCTGGAACGATCCTTCCAGGCGGAGCGGCAGTTTACCAGCGACGCTTCCCACGAGCTGCGAACGCCTACGGCGGTCATACTGGCGGAGTGTGAGCTGGCGGAAAAGACGGCGGAGGAGCGGGAAGATTTCCTGCAAAGCCTGTCCGTCATTGAACGGCAGGGGCGGAAGATGTCCGCACTGATCAGCACGCTGCTGGCCTATACCCGGCGGGAGCAGGGGACGGAGAAGCTCCAAATCGAGCGGATGAACCTCTCGGAGCTTACGGAGGCCATCTGCCAGGAACAGCCCAGGGTGAACCGGCAGGACATTACACTGGAGACGAATATTCAGCCGGACATATTTGTGCGAGCGGACTCCGGGCTGATCATGAGCCTTATTCAGAATCTTGTCACCAATGCCTATAAATATGGACGCGCCGGAGGTCACATCTGGGTCACACTGACCGCAGAGGACGGTGCGGCTTACCTGTCTGTGAAGGACGATGGCATTGGCATTTCCAGGGAAAACCAGGAAAAAATTTGGAACCGTTTCTATCAGGCGGATCCTGCCCGTGAAAATCAGGATGGAAGTCTGGGACTGGGGCTTTCCATGGCACAGCAGATCGCCAGGCTCCACGGTGGCCGCATCGACCTGTCCAGCCAGGAGGGCAAGGGCAGCGAGTTCGTATTTTGTATGCCGCTGAATGAGCTATAAGGCATATTGGCAAGAAATGCTTTTTTTAAAGGAAACTGATACAAAAAATTAAGATAACTTAATCTAAACTTCATCTTTGTTCATTTTAGATTCATTCAGAGGGGATAATATGGTATCACAACGGAGGTGACGGCCATATATTCCGCTGGAAAATCTAAGAGATGGTTAGAACGTATTGTGATTTTGGTGTTATCCACCGCCATTGTATTCGGCGCTTATAATATCAGTGCTATGACGGCGGAGAAAACAGAATCCTCCGCTGAGGCTGCAGTGAGAGCCATATCCCTGGCGTCATCCGACGATTCCGATGTTTTGGTGGCGGACAGCCTGACCTTTGGAGCCACAACGCTGGTGTCTCTGTACGATGTAAGCTCCATTAATAATCGTGCAAGGGCCATGGAGATAACACTGGAATCGGAAACGCAAACGAAGACAGCGGACGGTACGCTGGTGACTCGGACTCTCACACTGGATGATATTCCTCTGATGGAAGTTTACATAGATGATGGAGAGGAAAAACCTCTGCTCCTGTTCCTTCACGGCATTGGGCTGGATAAGGAGAGCGTCTTGCCGTATCTGGAGGATTATGCCGCCGCAGGCTATCACGCCGTTTCCATGGACGCATACGGACAGGGAGAACGATCAGAAGCGGGTATCCTCTACGACGACTGGGCCAGCGTGCTGGTGACGGTCGCTGATATAGACCAGGTGGTGGAATTTTACGGCATTGTGCCGGACGTCTCCACAGATGATTTTGTCCTTGGCGGCTTTTCCATGGGAGGGATTGAAACCTGGGTCTATGCAGAGCTTGGCTCCTATACCCCGGCGGCGCTGTTGCCAATTTCCGGCATATGCGACACGAATGCCTGGAATGAGGGACGGCTGGAGATGTCCTGTATTGCCTGGCTGACAGAGCTGCGAAGCAGTGCGTCGGTGGTATACCAGCGACAGGAGGACGGCTACACGCAGGTGAAGTACACCACCATCGAGGGCCTGGATGTGACGGAAAATCTGGAATCCTTCACGGACATCCCCATCTTCATGGCCATCGGCACAGAGGACTATTATTTCAGCAGCTCCAGCTCTCAAGCCGTTATAGAGGCCGTCCAGGAGGCCGGAAATGAAAACGCTGTCATCAGCATTTATGAAGGTATTACCCACACCGTTACTCCGGAAATGGTGTCGGATAGTATAGAGTTTTTGCAGGTCGATTGTAAAATGAAGTTGAACACCTAAAAAATCCATAGCAATTGAATCC
>JAJQCH010000030.1 GCA_021202795.1 Oscillospiraceae bacterium | reverse complement strand
TTCATCACTATGGATATTCTTTTTACTATTGCAGTTTCATTTTACAATGCGCCACAGAAAAATAATCAAAACAAAAAATGAACCGGCGGCTGTGTTCAGCCTCTGGCTGAGGTCGCTTTACGATTGAAAGGAGCTTCCCCATGAGCGATTATCGTCCCGATACCATTTGCGTCCAGGGCGGCTACACCCCCGGCAACGGGGAGCCGCGGCAGATTCCCATTATCCAGTCCACCACCTTTAAATACGCCACCTCGGAGGACATGGGAAAGCTGTTTGATCTGGAGGCCAGCGGCTATTTCTATACCCGGCTCCAGAACCCCACCAACGACCATGTGGCGGCAAAAATCGCAGCGCTGGAGGGCGGCACCGCCGGGATGCTGACCTCCTCCGGCCAGGCGGCCAACTTCTTCGCCATGTTCAATATCGCGGGCTGCGGGGATCATATCGTGTCCTCCTCCAGCATTTACGGCGGAACCTTCAACCTGATGGCTGTCACCATGGCCAAGATGGGCATTGAGACCACCTTTGTGGCCCCGGACTGCACAGAGGAGGAGCTGAACGCCGCCTTCCGGCCCAACACCAAATGCGTCTTTGGGGAGACCATCGCAAACCCGGCTCTGACCGTGCTGGACATCGAGCGCTTCGCCAAGGCCGCGCATGACCATGGCGTACCCCTGATTGTGGACAACACCTTCCCCACCCCGGTAAACTGCCGTCCGATCCAGTGGGGCGCGGATATTGTTACCCATTCCACCACCAAATATATGGACGGCCACGGCGTAGCGGTTGGTGGTGCCATTGTGGACTCCGGCAACTTTGACTGGATGGCCCACGCGGAGAAATTCCCCGGCCTCTGCACCCCGGACGACAGCTATCACGGCATTACCTATGCGGAGAAATTCGGCCAGGGGGGCGCGTTCATCACCAAATGCACCGCCCAGCTCATGCGGGATTTTGGCTCCATTCAGTCCCCGCAGAACGCTTTTTATCTGAATATGGGGCTGGAGAGCCTCCACGTCCGCATGGCCCGGCACTGCGAAAACGGTCAGGCTGTGGCGGAGTATTTGGCCTCCCATCCCAAGGTAGCGCGGGTTATATACTGCGGTCTGCCCGGCGACCCCTATTATCCTCTGGCCCAGAAGTATCTTCCGAACGGCTCCTGCGGCGTGGTGTCCTTTGAGCTGAAGGGCGGACGGGACGCCGCCAGCGCCTTTATGCGCTCCCTGCGGCTGGCCGCCATTGAGACCCATGTGGCCGACGCCCGCACCTGCTGCCTGAATCCCGCCAGCTCTACTCACCGCCAGATGACGGACGAGCAGCTCCAGGCCGCCGGCGTCCCGGCAGGGCTGGTGCGCCTGTCCTGCGGACTGGAGGACAAGCGGGATCTGATTGACGATATATCCAACGCCCTGGAGGCCGTGTAATATGCCCATTAAAATACCGAACCGTCTCCCCGCCACCGACGTTCTGACCCAGGAAAACATCTTCGTTATGACGGAGACCAGGGCCGTCAGTCAACAGATACGGCCCCTGCAAATTCTGCTTTTGAACCTGATGCCGGACAAAATCACCACGGAGACCCAGCTTGCCCGCGTGCTGGGAAACACCCCGCTGCAAATCGAGCTGGAGCTGCTGACCCCATCCGGCCACACCTCCAAAAACACATCAGAGGAGCATATGCTGGCCTTTTACAAGACCTTTGACCAGGTGTCCCACCGCTATTTCGACGGACTTGTCATCACCGGCGCGCCGGTGGAGCTGATGCCCTTTGAGGAGGTGGACTACTGGCCGGAGCTTTGCGAAATCATGGAGTGGTCAAAGACCCATGTCCACTCTACCCTGCATATCTGCTGGGGCGCGCAGGCGGCCCTGTACTACCACTACGGAATCCCCAAGCGGACGCTGGACAAGAAGCTCTTCGGCGTATTCCGGCACACAATTGAGGAACCGAACTACATTCTTTTCCGGGGCTTTGACGACAGCTTCCTGGTTCCCCACTCCCGGAACACCACCACCGACCGGGCGGATATTGAGGCCGTTCCGGCGCTGAAAATTCTGGCCGCCTCCCCGGAGGCCGGGGTATACGCAGTCAAGACCGACCGTTGTCGGCAGGTGTTTCTCATGGGCCATGCAGAATACGACCGGGACACCCTGAAACGGGAATACCTCCGCGACGTGGCCGCCGGGAAACCCATCGATCTGCCGAAAAATTATTTTCCCAACGACGACATCTCCCAGCCCCCGGTGGTGACATGGCGTTCCTGCGCCCATCTGCTGTACGGCAACTGGCTGAACTACTGCGTCTATCAGACCGTCCCCTACGACATCCGAGAAATACAGCGAGGTGTCCGCACAGAGGATATATAAATGGATCCGATTCTTGTTATTATGGCTGCCGGGATGGGCAGCCGTTTTGGGGGGCTGAAGCAGATGACCCCCGTTGACCAGGCGGGACAGGTGATTTTGGACTATTCCGTCTACGACGCAGTGCGGGCCGGATTTCAGAAGGTAGTATGCGTCATCAAGAAGGAGATAGAGGCGGATTTCCGCGCACAAATCGGCGACCGCATCGCCGCCCGGTGCGACCTGCATTACGCCTTTCAGGCCCTGGACGACCTGCCGGAGGGCTATACTGTCCCTCCCACCCGGCAAAAGCCCTGGGGTACCGCCCACGCGGTATGGGCGGCCCGGCGGGAGATAGACGGCCCTTTCGCCGTCATCAACGCGGATGATTTTTATGGCCGGGGGGCCTTCGCCGCCCTGTACGATTTTCTCTCCCAGCCGGGAGGTGAGCATACCCACGGCCTGGTGGCCTACCGGCTGAAAAACACCCTGACGGAAAACGGCACCGTGGCCCGCGGGGTCTGCACGGCGGATGAGCAGGGCCGTCTTCTCACCGTGACGGAGCTGACCGCCATCCGAGGCCCGGTGAGCAATCCCGCCTATACCGCCGACGGGGGCCAGACCTGGACGGCTCTTGACCCGGATTCCCCTGTCAGCCTGAACACCTGGGCCTTCCGGGAGAGCTTTCTGGACGCCATTGGAGTGCATCTCAGGGAATTTCTGGAAAAGGATATGCCTGTAAACCCGGAGAAGGCGGAGTTTTTCCTTCCCGGTGTGGTAAACGCCCGCCTTGCCGCCGGAACGGATCAGGTAAAAATCCTCCCCACCGAGGAGGTCTGGCACGGCGTCACCTATCGCGCCGACCTTCCCGCTTTGCAAACCGCCATCCTCCAAATGCAGGAGAAGGGCCTCTACCCGGATCATCTGTGGGCGTGACAGAGCCGAAGGGACGCGCCTTATGTCGATTTTCGCTTTAAAGCTCATTGCCCTTGTCTCCATGGTCATCGACCACATAGGAGAATTTATTCCGGGAACCCCTGTGTGTCTACGGTGGGTCGGACGGCTGGCCGCCCCCATCTTTCTTTTCTGCGCGGCAGAGGGCTGGAGCCACACAAAAAGCCGCCGGAGATACCTCCTGCGGCTGTACATCGCCGGGGCGGCGATGGGAGTTATTCAGTATTATCTGGAGATAGACAACAACTTTTTCCGGCAGTTGTTTGCCATGTGCTGTCTTTTGGGCCTGATCGACCTGGGCAAGGCTCACGACGGGCAGTTCAAAAAATACCTGTTCCTGTATGTTTTGTGGCAGGCCGCCGCCCTGCTCATTATCCTGTTTTTGCCGGACGCGCTCCCCTTTATGAATTACACTAACACCCAGGAGTATCTGCTCCCGGCCCTGACGGGCAGCCTGCTCTTTGTGGAGGGCGGGCTGATTTACGCCCTGCTGGGGGTAATGATTTATCTCACCAGGGGCAGCCGGAGAAAGCTGGCCGTGGGCTATACGGTTTCCTGGGGCGCCATGTCCCTGCTGCTGTGTACCGGCTTCGTGTCGGTGGCGCTGGGCGTTTTGAATCGGGTGGAATACCAGCTTTTCGGCGTTTTCGGCTTTGGCGAGGATCTTTTGGATACCATTCTCTATTTCCTTGGTATCTCCCCCATGATGACAGGCGGCTCCCTCCTGTACCAGAGCTATCAATGGATGCTTATTTTCTCCCTGCCTCTGCTTCTGGCCTACAACGGCAAAAAAGGCCGGGGCATGAAGTATTTTTTCTACCTCTTCTACCCGGCCCATATTCTGCTTTTCTATTGGTTGGGAACGGTAATGGGTTAATAAAAAAGGGATCGTCCCGTTTTGGGGGCGACCCCTTTGGTTTATTCCAGACCGATGCTGTTGCCTGTGTATAGCTGGTAGTAGCGGCCTTTTTTCTCCATGAGCTGGTCGTGGGTGCCGCGCTCTATGATGCGGCCCTGCTCCATGACCATGATGCAGTCGGAGTTGCGCACGGTGGATAGCCGGTGGGCAATAACGAAGCTAGTACGACCCTTCATCAGGGCGTCCATGCCCTCCTGCACTAGGGCTTCTGTGCGGGTGTCGATGGAGCTTGTGGCCTCATCCAGAATCAGCACCGGCGGGTCGGCCACGGCGGCGCGGGCAATGGACAATAGCTGACGCTGTCCCTGACTGAGACTTCCGCCATCGCCGGGCAGCATGGTCTGGTAGCCATCGGGCAGGCGCTTGATAAAGCCGTGGGCGTTCGCAAGCTTGGCGGCGGCGATGCACTCCTCATCCGTGGCGTCCAGGCGGCCATAGCGGATGTTGTCCATAACTGTGCCGGTAAACAGGTGGGTATCCTGAAGCACCATGCCAAGGCTGCGGCGCAAGTCGGCTTTTTTGATTTTATTGATATTGATGCCGTCGTAGCGAATCTTGCCGTCCTGGATGTCATAAAACCGATTTATCAGGTTGGTGATGGTGGTCTTGCCTGCGCCGGTGGAGCCGACAAAGGCGATTTTCTGGCCCGGCATGGCATAGATATGTATATCGTGCAGAACGGGCTTATCCTCCGTATAGCCGAAGTCCACCCCGTCGAAGGTGACGCCGCCCTCCACTTTGACGTAATCTGTCTCGCCGGTGCTTTGGTGCCGGTGCTTCCAGGCCCAGGCGCCGGTTTTTTCCTCCGTCTCCGTAAGAGTTCCGTCCGGCTGCTCCACGGCGTTCACCAGCTCCACATAGCCCTCGTCCTCCTCCGGCTCCTCGTCCCGAAGATGGAACAGTCTGTCCGCGCCGGCGGCGGCCATGACCACGCTGCCAAGCTGCATACTGACCTGCGTGATGGGCTGGGTGAAGCTCTTATTCAGACTCAGGAAGGACACCAGGGTGCCGATGGTC
Source organism: Oscillospiraceae bacterium (assembly GCA_021202795.1). Taxonomy (GTDB): domain Bacteria; phylum Bacillota; class Clostridia; order Oscillospirales; family Oscillospiraceae; genus CAJOIG01. Next base: position 2,777 of record JAJQCH010000030.1, on the reverse strand, counting down.
AGCACCCCGCCGCCCAGGGACAGAACGCCGCCTACCACAGCGCACAGCACATAGCTGATGTTCCCCAGGTTCGCGTTAATAGGCATCAGAATATTTGCAATACGGTTGGCGTTGTTGGCACTCTCCCGCAGCTTATGGTTCAGCTCCTTAAACTGCTCCAGGCTCTTTTCCTCGTGGCAAAATACCTTGACGACCCGCTGGCCCTCCATCATTTCCTCGATGTAGCCGTTGACAGTGCCCAAATCCTTCTGCTGCTGGACGTAATAGGCCCCGGAACGGCCGCTGAGCCTGCCGGAAACGAGCAGCATCACGATTACCATGCACACAGACACCAGCGTCAGAGGCAGGCTCAGAACCACCATGCTGACAAAGGTTGACACCAGCGTAATGACCGAGTTCAAAAGCTGGGGCAGACTCTGGCTTATCATCTGGCGCAGGGTGTCCACATCGTTTGTGTAGACGGACATGATGTCCCCGTGGGCGTGTGTGTCGAAATACTTGACAGGCAGAGATTCCATGTTTGTGAACATCTCAATGCGCAGATGCTTCATTGTTCCCTGGCTCACGTTCACCATAATACGGTTATAGGCGTAGGAACACCCAACGCCGCAAAGCAGTATCGCGGCCAACCTCAAAATGGCCTGCGCCAGCGGCGCGAAGTCCGGGGTAGCAGTCGCCAGCAAAGGAGTAATATATTCATCTATCAGCGTCCGCATGAACAGTGTGCCAGTCAGAGTGGTCAGCACCGTGCATACCAGACATATAATCACGATCATGCAGCAGCCCTTATAGTATTTGAACACATAGCTGATGGCCCGCATAAGGGAGCTGATCTGATCCCGGCTTATTTTCATGGTTGCTTGTCCCGGGCCTCGGTTTGGCCTCGGATTCGACGCTTTTTCATTTGCCATTATCTATCATCGCTCCTTTCCTCAGGCTGTTTGCTCGTCGAAGTCGCCCCCGGCGGCCATCTGAGCCTCGTATATCTCCTGATAAATCTGGTTTGTTTCCAACAGATTCTCGTGAGTGTCAAAGCCGTTCACCTGGCCGTCGTCCAGCACAAGAATACGATCCGCATCCTTTACGCTGGAAATGCGCTGGGAGATGATCAGCTTTGTGGTGCCGGGGATACGCTGGGCAAAAGCCTCGCGTATTTTTGCGTCCGTGGCGGTGTCCACCGCGCTGGTGGAGTCGTCCAGAATCAGCACCTTGGGCTGCTTCAGAAGCGCACGGGCAATGCAGAGCCGCTGGCGCTGGCCACCGGAGACGTTCGTGCCGCCCTGCTCGATCCAGGTATCGTATTGGTTCGGCAACTGCTGGATAAATTCGTCGGCACAGGCCTGACGGCAGGCCTCCTGACATTCCTCCAGGGTGGCGTCCTCCTTGCCCCAGCGCAGATTATCCAGGATGGTGCCGGAAAACAGCACGTTCTTTTGCAGCACCACGGCCACCTGGTTTCGCAGTGTCTCCAGGTCGTATTCCCGGACGTCCCGACCTCCGACCCGAACGGCGCCGTCGGTCACATCGTAAAGGCGGCTTATAAGGCTCACCAGGCTGGACTTGCCGGAGCCGGTGCCGCCAATGATGCCGATGGTCTCCCCGGCATGAATATGCAGGTCGATGTTGTGCAGCACATCCTCTCCGCTGCCCTTCTGATAGGCAAAGCAGACATGGTCGAAGTCGATGTCCCCGGTAGGAACCTCCGTCACCGGCTCGGCAGGATTCGTAAGGTCGGCCTTCTCATTCAGTACCTGTGCAATGCGGCGACCGCTCGCAGCGGACATGGACACCATGACGAATACCATGGACAGCATCATCAGGCTCATCATCATGCTCATGACGTAACTAAACAGACTGGTGAGATTGCCCGTAGTCATGGAACCGGCCACAATGAACCGTGCGCCGAACCAGCTCAGAGCAATGATGCAGCCATAGATGGTCAGCATCATAACGGGGTTATTGAAGGCCAGAATGGACTCCGCCTTCACAAACATACAGAACAGGTTTTCCGAAGCCTTCGTAAACTTCTTGTCCTCGTAGTCCTCCCGGACGTAGGCTTTCACCACCCGGATGCCGGAGACGTTTTCCTGCACGCTGGCGTTCAGGTCGTCATACTTATCGAACACCCGCCGGAACACGGGCATGGATTTCGCCGCGATGGAAAACAGTACAACGCCCAAAAATATCAGCGCCACCAGAAATACCGCACTCATCCTTGGGCTGATGAGGAAGCACATGATCATACTGCTGATTAGCATCAGCGGGGAACGAACCACCATACGAATCGACATCTGATAGGCGTTCTGCACGTTGGTAACGTCCGTGGTCATGCGGGTCACAAGCCCGGCAGTGCTGTATTTGTCAATATCTGAAAAGGAAAAGGTCTGGATGTTCTCATACATGGCGTCCCGCAGGTTGCAGGCAAAGCCGGAGGAGGCGGAGGCCCCGTAGTTTCCGGCTCTCATCCCAAAAAACAGGCTCAAAAATGCCATGACCAGCATCAGCGCGCCATAGAGCAGCACCTTTTTCATATCGCCGCCCTGGATTCCAGAGTCGATGATCGCCGCCGTGACGAAAGGGATCAGCACCTCCATCAGCACCTCCAGCGCCGTGAAAACCGGGCAGAGGATGGAGTCCCGCTTATACTCCTTCACCTGACGGGCAAGGGTTTTTAAAGTTTCCATAATTGTTGTCTCATCCCTCCTAATAGGTTTTTATTCTCATGGTCGATTGTAAAATGAAGTTGAACACCTAAAAAATCCATAGCAATTGAATCC
>JAJQCH010000072.1 GCA_021202795.1 Oscillospiraceae bacterium | reverse complement strand
TATGGATATTCTTTTTACTATTGCAGTTTCATTTTACAATGCGCCAAAATTTTTTATTCCTAATAGGACACCAGCAGATCTGACCGAGCGACTTCGAGAGGTGGATCACGCGCTTTACGTTCAGGCACGGGTGGTGCTGGAGCAAAACAAGGCCGAGCGCTATCTCCGGGGCGGAGAGGCCACTCGGCGAAAATATAAAGGAATGAATTGATCGAAGCGCCTTCTACGCATTGACATAGTAGCATGAAACGGTTACAGATGGTATATGCTTGTTTTCCATGTGATAGACGACACCGTTTATATTGATTACACCATCGACTGCCGACAGGACTACGGCTGGCTCATTCACTGACGCCGAGAGGGGTCGAACCGGGTCAGATCCTTCACCACCTCGCCGGCGATAATCAGGCCGACAACGGAGGGAACAAAAGCGTTACTGCCGGGAACCTGACGGCGCTCGGCGCATTTGCGAACCGTTCCCGGAGGGCAGACGCAGTGATAGCGGCAGCTTATCTCCTCGTCCTCCAGAGGCGGGATGGGCTTTTCCTGGGAATAGACTACCTTCAAATGCTTCACGCCCCGCTTCCGCAGCTCATGGCGCATGACGCGGGCCAGGGGGCAAACGGAGGTCTCGTATATATCCGCCACCTGAAAGGCGGTGGGATCAACCTTATTGCCCGCGCCCATGGAGCTGATGATGGGCGTTCCGGCCCGCTGGGCGCACTCCGCCAGGGCGATTTTCCCGGAAACCGTGTCGATGGCGTCCACCAGATAGTCATAGGCGGAAAAATCAAACGCCCCGGCAGTCTCCGGGGTAAAAAAGGTCTTGTAGGTATGCACGGCAATATCAGGGGCAATTTCCCCGATGCGGGCGGCAGCCACATCTACCTTATACTGTCCTATCGTTTTGCGGGTGGCAAAAATCTGTCGGTTCAGGTTTGTGAGGCACACCCGGTCGTCGTCAATCAAATCCAAGGCTCCCACGCCGGAACGGGCCAGGGCCTCCACCGTGTATCCTCCCACGCCGCCGATACCGAACACGGCCACGCGGGACGCGGCAAGCCGCTCCATAGCCGGTTTGCCGAAAATTAGCTGCGTTCTTGAAAACTGGTCTAACATATTTTATTTCTCCTATTGCAGGTCTTCATTCCTCAGCGCCTCGCGGACGGCGGCTACCACCTGGTCTACCCCGTCGCGGCAGGGAATGGTCAGGTCTGCGTATTTTTTATAATACGGCTCCCGTATGGCGTAAATTTCCCCTACGGTCATATCTGCCGGGGCGGCCACGCCCCGATCCTCCCGCGAGTGATTCGCCAGCCGCGCCTCCAGAATGGACACCGGCGTTTGCAGCCAGACCACCACCCCGTCCCGGCGAAGATTTTCCATGGCGGCGGCAGACAGCACCATGCTGCCCCCTGTGGCGATTACCGTGCCGTCCCGGCACAGCTCACGGCCCATAGCCTCCTCCCGCCGGAGGAAGCCCTCAAGCCCATAGGCGGCAAGAAGCTCCGGCAGGGTATGCCCCTCCCGCCGAGCCAGCAGAATATCCGTGTCCAGAAAGTCATAGCCCAGCCGTTTCGCCAGAATGACCCCCACCGTACTCTTGCCCGAGCCGGGCATCCCAATCAGGACAATATTTTTCACGCCGCCTGCCTCCATGCCGTCATCAGAAATTCTCCGATACAATGTACCACACCCGGCACGGTTCGTCAATTTGTTATTCTCCATAGGGTATCAAAAGACCGCACCAAAGCCTGCGCTTTGCTGCGGTCTTTTTCGCTTATGAGGATTATTTCATTCACGCCGCCGGAAGATAGGCTGTGGGGTCGGTCGGGAGACCGTCGCTGGTCATGGCAAAATGCAGGTGGCTGACCTGGTTCGTCTCGCAGATGGCGGTGCTGCCCACGGAGCCGATGATCTGGCCCATGGTGACGGTGTCGCCCACGGAGACGGGCGGCTCTGCGGCAAGGTTTGCGTAAATGCTGTGGAGGCCGTTGGCGTGGTCAATTTCCACGGTGGTGCCATAAAGGTCGTCGTTCTCCACGCTGACCACCGTACCGGCGGCAGTGGCTATTACCTGAGTGCCGAGATCACAGGCAATGTCGATCCCGTCATGGGTGCGCCAGTCGGCCATCGTGGCGTCATACATCAGCGTCTGGATGGAGTAGGGTACGTCGATACCCCCGCTCACCGGCCAGACATAGCTGACCACGCCGCTAGACATGACCGCCTGAGTCTGGGTATCCTCCGTTTCCGCGATGGCTGACATCGTATTCTCCGTCTCCGCCTCTGCGGCGGCGTCTTCAGCATTCTCTGTCCCCAGAGGAGAGTTCGCCGGGATGATGGTCACTGCGGCGTCGGAAATATCCACCGTTACCGCTTCTGCTGTGTCGTCTTCTACATTAGTCCCCGCGTTGGCAATGAGTATCCATGCGGACACGCCGATCACCGCCGCGCACAGGAAAAGGACTATGTAGAAGCCCTTCCCCTCCAGGGACCCGGCCTTAGCGCCGGCCCCTTTTTTGTTTTTCATGTCTGACCCTCCAAAAAAATTGGTGTTTCCATAGGCTATTGTTGCCATGAAAACACCAATTTATGCAGAGCTGGAAAAATCAGCTCATCAGGGGTACATTTTTATTTCCGAATGGAGAAGAAGGCATCCCGCCCCAGGTAGCGGGGAACGTCGAACAGCTCGTCCTCGATGCGGAGGAGCTGGTTATACTTCGCCACGCGGTCGGTGCGGCTGGGCGCGCCAGTCTTGATCTGGCCCGCGTTCACGGCCACAGTCAGGTCGGCGATGGTGGTGTCCTCCGTCTCGCCGGAGCGGTGGGAGATGACCGCCGTATAGCCCGCGCGATGGGCAATCTGGATGGCGTCCAAAGTCTCCGTCAGGGTGCCGATCTGGTTAAGCTTTATCAGCACGGAGTTTGCCACGCCCTTCTGGATGCCGGTCTGGATGCGCTCCACATTGGTGACGAACAGGTCGTCGCCCACGAGCTGAATCCTGCTGCCCAGCTCGTCGGTCAGCAGCTTCCAGCCGTCCCAGTCGTCCTCACCCAGGCCGTCCTCGATGGAGATAATGGGGTATTTGTCGCAGAAGCCCTTGTACATCGCCACCATATCGGCCGCAGACATGGTCACGCCCCGCTTGGGCAGGTGGTACAGGCCGTCCTCCTGGTTATACCAGTCGGACACGGCACAGTCGATGGCAATCATGAAATCCTCGCCAGGGCGGTAGCCCGCCTTCTCAATGGCGGCTACCAGGGCCTTGAGAGCATCCTCATCGCTGTCCAGGTTGGGGGCGTAGCCGCCCTCATCGCCCACGCCGGAGGCAGGTACCACCTTTTTCAGGGTGTGAAACACCTCCGCACACCAGCGCAGGGCCTCCTTGAAGCTCTCCGCCCCCACGGGCATGATCATAAACTCCTGGATGTCCACGTTGGAGCCGGTGGCGTGAGCGCCGCCGTTCAAGACGTTCATCATGGGAACCGGCAGGGTCTTGGCGTTGCAGCCGCCCACATATTGATACAGCGGCAGGCCCAGGGCATTGGACGCGGCGCGGGCGCAGGCAAGGCTAGCTCCCAGCATGGCGTTAGCTCCCAGGCGGGTCTTGTTGGGCGTGCCGTCCAGCTCGATCAGCACCCGGTCGATGGAAGGCTGATCCAGTGCGTTCAGTCCCTGGAGGCACTCGGCGATCTCCGTATTCACATTCTGGACGGCGTTCTGGACGCCCTTGCCAAGATAGCGGGTCTTGTCTCCATCCCGCAGCTCGCAGGCCTCGTGAACGCCGGTGGAAGCCCCGGAAGGAACCGCCGCCCGGCCCACGGTGCCGTCGTCCAGCGTGACCTCCACCTCCACGGTGGGGTTGCCGCGGGAGTCCAGAATTTCCCGGCCCATTACGTCCTCAATCTCAAAATAGTCTTTCATAGCTGCTCCTTCATCATACAATTTTATAAAATCGCTTATGATTTTAAAACCAGGTTTTCGCCGGTCATTTTCTCTGGCTGTTCCAGCCCCATCAGCGCCAGCATGGTGGGCGCGATGTCCGCCAGGCGGCCAGGCTTCAGCTTTACCTCTCCCCCGCCAACCAAAATCAGCGGCACCGGGTTTGTGGTGTGGGCGGTGTGGGGCGTGCCGTCCGGCAAACGCATACAGTCGGCGTTGCCGTGGTCGGCAGTCACAAGCAGAACGCCTCCCGCCTGTGCCACCGCCGCCTGCACCCGGCCCACGCAGGTATCTACCGTCTCCACAGCCTTGATGGCCGCGTTCAAATCGCCGGTGTGGCCCACCATGTCGCAGTTGGCAAGGTTCATGATGACCGCGTCATAGGCCCCGGAGGCGATGCGCTCCACCGCCTTTTCCGTGACGGCATAGGCGCTCATTTCCGGGATAAGGTCATAGGTGGGGAACTCCTTGGGGGAGGGAACCAGCACCCTATCCTCGCCAGGGCTTTCCCGCTCCACGCCGCCGTTAAAGAAGAAGGTCACATGGGCGTATTTCTCCGTCTCCGCAATGCGAAGCTGGGTCTTTCCCATGCGGCTTAAAAGCTCCCCAAAGGTATCCTCGATGGTCTCCGGCGGGAAGGCCACGGGCAGCTCCGTCATGCTCTCGTCATATTGGGCCGTGCATACATAATGCAGCGGGAAAAAGCCCTTTGGTCGCTGAAAGCCTTCAAAGTCCGGCTTCATCAGCGCCCAGGTCATCTCCCTGGCCCGGTCGGGCCGGAAGTTCAGGAAAATCACGCTGTCCCCAGGAGACACCAGCCCCGCCGGGTCGCAGACCACCGGCTCCACAAACTCATCAGTGACACCGGCAGCGTAGCTGTTATCCACCGCCTGAACGCCGTCCGGGTTCTGTATCCCCTCGCCGCAAACGATAGCCCGGTAGGCCCGCTCCAGCCGCTCCCAGCGCTTGTCTCTGTCCATGGCCCAGAACCGACCCTGCACCGTGGCAAGGCGGCCATAGCCTAGGCGGGCAAATTCCTCCTCCAGCGCCCGCACATAGCCCACGCCGGAGGCGGGCGGCACGTCCCGCCCGTCCAGAAAGGCGTGGACATAGCACTGCCTCACGCCCCGCCGCTTGGCCATTTCCACCAGGGCGAACAGATGGCTGATATGGCTGTGAACACCGCCGTCGGAAAGAAGGCCCAAAACGTGAACGGGATGGCCGGTCTGAGCGGCCTCATCCATGGCAGCGGCATAGGCGGGATTTTCAAAGAAGCTGCCGTCCGCCACCGCGCGGCTTATCCGGGGCAAGTCCTGATAGACCACCCGGCCCGCGCCGATGTTGGTGTGGCCGACCTCGGAGTTTCCGATCTGCCCGGCAGGCAGGCCCACGTCCTCCCCGCTGGCCTGCAGCTCCGTATGGGGGCAGGAGGCAAAAACGCTGTCCAGCACCGGGGTCTTCGCCATGGATATGGCGTTTATGTCCGACGGCTCCGCAAGGCCGAAGCCGTCCATAATCAGCAGTACGACAGGTCGTTTATCCTTCATTGGCCGCTCCAATAATCTCCGCAAATTCCAACGGCTTCAGGCTCGCGCCGCCGATAAGGCCGCCGTCGATGTCCGGCTTTGCCAGCAGGGACGCGGCGTTTTTGCCGTTCATGCTGCCGCCGTAGAGGACGCGGATATGCCGGGCCGTCTCCGCCCCGAACAATTCCCCCAGCACGGCGCGGATATGAGCGCAGACCTCCTGGGCCTGCTCCGCCGTGGCCGTCCGGCCCGTGCCGATGGCCCATATCGGTTCATAAGCCACGATAATGCGGCTGCGTTCCGTTTCCGGCACGTCCTTCAAGCCGTCGCGCACCTGACCCTCTACAAAGTCCAGGGTCTGGCCCCCGTCCCGCTGCTCCAGGCTCTCCCCCACGCAGAGGATGGGGGTTATCCCGACCCGCAGCAGAGCCAGGAGCTTTTGGTTTACAAGCGCGTCCGTCTCCCCGTGATAGGTGCGGCGTTCGGAGTGACCCACGATGCCGTAGGCCACACCCAAATCCGCCAGCATGGCGGCGGAGACCTCTCCCGTATACGCGCCCGCCTCGTGGCTGGATACGTCCTGCGCCCCCACCAGAATGGGACAGTCTCCCCTGGCGGTCTGCATGGCCGGTATCAGGGGGAAAGGTACACACAGCGCCCCCTCCACCTCCGGGGAGAGCTTTATCGCCTGCCGAAGCTGAGACCAAAAGCCTAGCGCCTCGGAGGCCAGTTTATTCATCTTCCAGTTGCCCGCAATCAGCGGTTTGCGATTTTTCTTGTCCATAACTCACTCATCCATCAGGCAGGCCACGCCGGGCAGCTCCTTGCCCTCCAAAAATTCCAGGCTCGCGCCGCCGCCAGTGGAAATATGGGTGATCTGATCGGCAAAGCCGAGCTGCTCCACCGCCGCCGCAGAATCGCCACCGCCGACGATGCTCACGCCGCCGGACTGCGCCACAGCGCGGGCCACGGCCCGTGTACCCTCCGCGAAACGGTCAAATTCGAACACGCCCATCGGCCCGTTCCAGACGATGGTTCCCGCGCCGGCGATGGCTTTCTCGAACGCTTCGATGGTTTTCGGCCCGATGTCCAGGCCCATCCATCCCTCCGGGATGGCGTCCACGCCCACGGTCTGCGCCGCCGCGTCTGCGGCGAAACTGTCCGCAACGACAGTATCCACCGGCAGCAGCAGCTCCACGCCCTTGGCCGTGGCCTCCGCTATCATCTGCGCGGCAAATTCCACCTTATCCTCCTCCAGAAGGCTGGAGCCGACCTCCAAGCCCTGGGCCTTGATGAAGGTATAGGCCATGCCGCCGCCGATCAGTATCTTATCCGCCTTGTTCAGAAGATTCTCGATAACGGCGATTTTGTCGGAAACCTTCGCGCCGCCCAGAATGGCCACGAAGGGCCGGGCGGGGTCGTCCAGCGCCTTGCCCATCACCTCCAGCTCCCGGCCAATCAGGAAGCCGGAAACCGCCGGTAAATAAGCCGCCACGCCCGCCGTGGACGCATGGGCGCGGTGAACGGTGCCGAAAGCGTCAGAAACATAGATTTCTCCAAACTCCGCCAGCTCCTTGGCGAAGGAGGGGTCGTTTTTCTCCTCCCTGGGATCAAAGCGCAGGTTTTCCAGCAGCATAATCTGGCCGGGCTGGAGGGCAGCGGCTTTCGCCTTCGCGTCCTCGCCGACGATGTCTTTCGCGAAGATTACCGGCTGGCCCAGCAGCTCTTGGAGCCGTTCCGCCACGGGGGCCAGGGTCAGGGATTCCTTCCATGTTCCCTTTGGCTTGCCCAGGTGGGAGCAGGCGACGACAGCAGCCTTATGCTCCAGCAGATACTGGATAGTGGGTAGGGCCGCCCGGATGCGCTTGTCATCGGTGATGGCTCCGGTGGCCTTGTCCTGGGGAACGTTAAAGTCACACCGAAGCAGGATCTTTTTCCCCTGGACGTCGATTTGCGTTACGTTCTTTTTGCTGTAATTCATGGTCATATCCTCCTATTTGGTATATGAACAGGCACGATTGCCAGGTATTCCAAAAAATGATTAAAAATCCTCATCCACAGCCATAATGCCAGTTTCCAGCAAGTCAGGGAATCCCTGACGGCGCAGAACATCATACAGGATGATGGCCGCAGAGCTGGAAAGATTCAGGCTTCTGGCCCGCGGCTTCATGGGGATGCGGACGCAGCGGCTCCGATAGCGCTCCATAATCTCCTCCGGCAGGCCAGAGGTTTCCCGCCCGAACAGCAGCGACACATCCGAACCGAAGTCCGCCTCTGCATAGCTTCTGGGGGCCTTGGTGGAGAGCAGCCACAGGTCGTCGTCCCCGTTTTCCCGCAGGTACTGGTCAAAGTCCTCATAGACATGGACATCCACCAAATGCCAATAGTCCAGTCCGGCCCGGCGTACAGCGGCGTCGGATATGTCGAAGCCCAGAGGCTTTATCAGATGGAGGCTTGCGCCGGTGGCGGCGCAGGTTCGGGCGATGGCCCCGGTGTTCTGGGGTATCTCCGGCGCGAAGAGGACGATTTGGTTCATGGCGTATTCCTTTTTATGCAGATGACGTACCATCCGTGAAATTTAAGACTATGATACTATTATAAGCAATCTGCGTATATTTTCAAGGGATTTTTTGTACAAATTTCCGTTGGTTGATTGCATAATGAAGATGGACACTTGAAAAAGAAAATCCATAGTGAT
>JAJQCH010000002.1 GCA_021202795.1 Oscillospiraceae bacterium | reverse complement strand
GATTCAATTGCTATGGATTTTTTAGGTGTTCAACTTCATTTTACAATCGACCATTCAAAAAATTTAACTAAACCAACTCAAGGGAGGTACATCACCATGACCATGAACTCACAACAGATTCGCTCCTTTCTGTCGCTGTGCGGCACTTTGAATTACACACGGGCCGGGCAACAGATCCATGTGTCCCAATCCGTCGTGAGCCGACACATCGCGCAGCTTGAGGACGAATTCGGTTTTCCGCTTTTCATACGCACAAAACATTCCGTCAGCATCACTCAGGCGGGCGTCATCATGCAGCAGTTTTTCCTTGGCATGAATGATACGCTGCAGGAGGCCATCACCCGCGCTGCACGCGTTGCTCTGCCGGGGCCGAACGGCATTTCTGTTCGCCTGATGGATATGTTCGACAACAGTCCCATCATCAACGCCATGCGGGAAACTCCCAGGACTGAATTTTATATGGAGCGCTTCTCTACCCCCACCAAGGCAGAGGATCTTCTCAGCGGTTCTTATGATATGGGTGTCGCCTTCAAGGATGCGGTCGCCGATGAGCCGGAGCTTGCCTATAAGGAATTTTTCAATAGCCAGGACGTTCTGGTTTGCAGCGCTAATTATAGCCATCTCCATCGCGGTATGCCCACCCTGTACCTCGTAGCCAGTGAGATGAAGGATCCAGACAACATCACCGAGGAGCGGGCGGAAAAGCTGGAGCTGAATCTGTACCAGCTCGTATACCTGCCCAACCTGTCCTCTGTGCTTGTGGCTGTGGAAAACGGCATGGGATATACCATCATGAAGGATTTCTCCTTGCCCTTCCTGGGCTTTGAACATACAGATACGCCTCTGGACAGCTATCAGAGCATTGGCCTTGCCTGGGTAAACGACCCGCGCCGACCCCATATCGCCAAGTTTGCGGAGATGTGTTCCCCCGCCCCTGCTGCCTCTGCGGAATAATCAAACAAAACGATATAACGCTAAAAGCCCCCGTCCTGCCTTTCTGGACGGGGGATGTCTTTTTTATGGAGATGAGGTTTTACGCCTTCGCCTCAGGATGCATACCCAGCAGAGAAAACTCCACCCACTCGGCAATATTGGTGGCATGATCGCCGATACGCTCCAGATACTTCGCAATCATCAGAATGTCCAGCGCCTGCTCTCCGCAGTTGGGGTCGGCAGCGATACGTCCAATCAGCTCGCTTTTCACAGTGTCAAAAAGTCCGTCCACCGTGTCGTCCATGGCAATGACCTTCTTGGCCAGAGCCAGGTCTTTTTTTACATAGGCGTCCACACTACGGCCCACCATATCAATAGCAGCCTCGGCCATGGCATGAATGTGCTTGGGGTAGGTAACGCTCTCCTGCTCTGTCAGCAGCAGAACGATCTCGGAAATATCCGACGCCTGGTCGCCAATGCGCTCGATGTCGGTTATCATTTTCAGGGCGGAGGAAATGAATCGCAGATCGCTGGCTACAGGCTGCTGCTGAAGCAGAAGCCGCAGGCACATGGCCTCAATATCCCGCTCCATGCGGTCGATCTCTCCGTCTGTCTCGATGGCCTTATGGGCCAGGGCCTGGTCTCTGTCAGCCAGGGCCTTCACCGCAAAGCCGATGGCCTGCTCGCAGAAAGCCCCCATCTGTATCATAGCTTCGTTGAGCTGCCCAAGCTGCTCGTCAAATGTTTTTCTCATGCTTATAATATGTCCTTTCTTCCTAATCAACCGAATTAACCGAAGCGCCCAGAGATGTAATCCTCCGTACGCACATCAAGAGGTACATTAAATATCTGTTCCGTTTTGCCGTATTCAACCAGCTCGCCCACAAGAAAGAATGCAGTGTTGTCGGAAATGCGCACAGCCTGCTGCATATTGTGGGTGACGATGACCACGGTGTAATTCTTTTTTAAGTCGCTCATCAGATCCTCTATCTTCATGGTAGAGGCCGGATCCAAGGCGCTGGTCGGCTCATCCATCAGCAGAACCTCCGGCTCCACCGCCAATGCTCTGGCGATGCACAAACGCTGCTGCTGGCCGCCTGATAGGCCCAGTGCGCTTTTTTTCAGCCGATCCTTGACCTCGCCCCACAGGGCCGCCCCCTCCAGCGAGCGCTGCACCAGCTCATCCAGCTCGGATTTTTTGTGGTTTCCATGAAGGCGCGGGCCGTAGGCCACATTGTCGTAGATGGACATGGGGAAGGGATTTGGCTTTTGGAACACCATACCGATGTTCTTCCGCAGCATGGTCACGTCCATATCCTTGGCGTATATATCCTGCTCACGATACAGCATTTGGCCGGTAATGTTCACACCCTGGATTAAATCATTCATACGGTTAATGGTTTTTAAAAAGGTGGACTTGCCGCAGCCGGACGGTCCGATCAGGGCGGTGATCTCTTTTTCGGGAATTCCTATGTTGATGCCCTTCAGGGCTTCAAAGCTGCCGTAAAACAGGTGCAGCTCTTTAGCGGTTATAATATTATCCATATCACACTTTCCTGCTCTTTCTCTTTACTAATTTGGCGGCAAAGTTGATGATAAGCACCAGTATCATCAAAATGGCGGCGATAGCAAAGCCGGTGTCGTATTCGGCCTCATCATTCACATAATGATACAACATGACGCTCAGGGTGCCGCCGCTGGTACCCAGTGCCTGAAAGTAGTTTGTCACCAGGCTGTAGCCCATGCCGGCGGTGAATATCAGCGCGGCGGACTCGCCCACAATGCGACCAATGGCCAATATGGCGCCGCTTACAATGCCGTCGCCTGTGCAGGGCAGCACCACCGTGCGAATCATGTACCATCTGGTAGCCCCCAGACCGATGGCCCCCTCCCGGTAGGATTCCGGCACGGTCTTCAGCGCTTCCTGCGTCGTGCGAACGATGGTGGGCAGAATCATAACCACCAGGGTCAGGGATCCAGCCAACACACTGCTTCCTAAATGCAGCTTCTGGCAGAAGAACAGATACCCTACCAGACCGAAGATAATGGAGGGGATGCCGGTCAGCGTCTCCGTGGCAAACTCTATCACCCGGACGACCTTGGCGTTTGTGGCATACTCTGTCAGGTATATGGCCGCGCACACGCCAACCGGCAGAGCAATGACCAGGCTGGTGATGATGATATACAGGGTGTAAATCAGGTTCGGCAGGATGCCAATGTTATCCTGCAACACGCTGCGCTGCGTGGTCAGCAGGTTCCAGGTAATGTTCGGCAGGCCTCGGTAGAAGATATAGCCGATAATAGCGATCAGAAGCCCAACTACGATAGTCACGCTGACAAAGATGCAGGCTTTTATCAATCCATCCGTTACTTTTCGTTTCGTACTCATTTTTTATTCCCCCGCTTCAGCGCCACGTTCAGCACCAGGTTTATAATCATGATGAACACGAACAGCACCAGGCCGATAGAGTACAGCGCCTGACGCTGCAGGCCGGAAGCATAGCTCATCTCCTTGGCAATAGCCGTGGTCAGCAGGGTGACGGAATTGAACAGACTAGGCATATTGGGGACGTTTCCCGCCACCATCATCACCGCCATGGCCTCGCCGATGGCACGACCCACGCCCAGTACCACACCGGCGGCAATGCCGCTCTTGGCCGCAGGAATGGACACCTTAAAGACCGTCTCCATCTTTGTGGCCCCCAGGGCCAGGCTGGCCTCCTCGTATTCCGGGGGTACGGAGGAAAGCGCTGTCTCCGCCAGGGAGATGATGGATGGCAGTATCATGACCGTCAGCACGATAATAACCGCCAGCAGGCCCGTGCCGTTTGTCAGATGAAACACCTTGCGAATAAAAGGTACCAGCACGATCATACCGATCAGTCCGTATACCACAGAGGGGATGCCCGCCAGCAGCTCCACCGCCGGGCGGACGATACCGGCCACTTTATTTTTTGCCATTTTGGACAGGAACACCGCCATCAGGATGCCCAGAGGGATGCCCAGAACGCAGGCTCCCAGCGTACCGCAGATGGAGGAGAGAATGAAGGCCAGAATCCCGTAGGACGGATCCGCCGCCGTGCTGGCCCATTTGGTGCCGAACAGAAAGTTTATAAGCCCGATCTCCTTGATAGCCGGTATACCGCTGATGATCATATATAAGGAGATGGCAAGCACGCACCCGATGGTAACAAAGCCGCACACCAGGAATATGACGTGCATAACGTGTTCTGTCAGATATTTTCTATTCATTAACGCTCCTTATAAGAAATGGGACGCAGCCGCACAAGCCGCGCCCCCTCTTGTTTTCTTTACTGCGCGATGGACACAGCCCCGGCGTTGGCAATGATGTCAACCACCTCGCTGCTGGTGCAGTAGGCCAGGAACGCCTGGGCGGCTTCGGACAGCTCGGCGTTGTCATTCGTCACCATGATGAACGGGCGCTGGATAGCATAGCTGCCGTCCAGGACAGTCTCCTCTGTGCAGGAAACGCCCTCCACATCCACGGCCACGACACTCTCGTCAATGCCGGACAGAGAGGCGTAGCCGATGGCATACTCGTTGGAGGCCACAGCGGCCACCACAGCGCCGGTAGAGGTCAGCTCCTGGTCGTAAGCACAGGTGTCTTCCACGCCCACGATGGACTCGAAGCCGTCGCGGGTGCCGGAACCGGCCTCACGGCCAATCACGGCCACAGGCATATCCTCGCCGCCTACCTCAGACCAGTTGGTGATCTCGCCGGTGAACAGGCCCGCAATCTGCTCGATGGTCAGGTCGGTCACGGTGTTGGCGGTGTTCACGATGATAGCGATGCCGTCCAGGGCGATGACAGTAGCGGTCAGACCAGCCTCGGTCTCCTCATCCTTCAGGTTCCGGGAGGACAGGCCAATGTCCGTGCTGCCCTCGGTGACGGCGGTGATGCCGGTACCGGAGCCAGTGGCGTCATAGGTAATGGTGACGCCCGGATTCTCCGCGGTGAAGGACTCGATCAGAGCGGCGATTACCTTCTCCATGGAAGTGGAGCCGTTGGTGGAAATCGTTCCGCTCAGCTCGACGGTTTCCGTGGTCTCAGCAGTCTCTTCAGCCTCTGTGGTTTCAGCAGCGGTGTCAGCAGTCTCGCTGACTGTCGTATCAGCAGTGTCGCTGCTGCTGGAGCTGGAACATCCAACTCCCAGCGCAAAGATCAGGGCCGCGCAAAGCACAAGAGCCAAGACCTTTCTCAAATTCATTCTCATTTTGTTTCTCCATTCAGTTTTAAGATGTATTTGCGGTCTTCTCAACCGCACCTTTATGATACGACCTGCCGACGGCGGCCACTACCACAATTCCATCAAATTTTGGTTGCGCATAGGAAAAGTATTTGTATGATTCCTGTAAAGCGCTGAAACTGCCCATTCGAGGCAAAAGTCGGGTATTGTACTATGGCAGAAAGTGTGTTATAATGCGAACGAATGTAAAGGACAAGGCTCCAAAAGGGAGCTGTATCTGCAAAAAAACTAAACCAATGGATAGATAAAGGGAGGACAAACCATTATGGCACTGATGACCGGCGAGCAATACATTGAGAGTATCCGCAAGCTGAACACAAAAATCTATATGTTCGGCAAGCAGATACCCAACGCGGTGGACGACCCCATCCTGCGGCCCAGTCTCAATTCCGTAAAAATGACCTACGATCTGGCCCAAGACCCGGAGTATCAGGATCTGATGACCACTACCAGCCACCTGACCGGCAAGAAAATCAACCGCTTCTGCCACATCCACCAGAGTACCAAGGATTTGGTGCTGAAGGTGAAAATGCAGCGTCTGTGCGGCCAGAAGACCGCCGCCTGCTTCCAGCGCTGTGTTGGCATGGACGCCTTCAACGCCGTATACGCCACCGCCTATGAGACCGATCAGGCCCACGGCACCCATTATTTTGAAAACTTCAAAAAGTACATGGAATACGTTCAGGAGGCCGACCTGGTGGTGGACGGCGCCATGACCGACCCCAAGGGCGACCGGGGCCTTGCCCCTCATGCCCAGGCAGATGAAGACCTGTTCCTTCATGTGGTGGAGCGGCGGCCTGACGGCGTCGTTGTCCGGGGCGCTAAGGCCCACCAGACCGGCGCTTCCAACTCCCACGAGATTCTTGTCATGCCCACCCAGGCCATGAAGCCGGAAGACAAGGACTATGCCATTGCCTTTTCCGTACCAATCGACGCCGAGGGCATATTCATGATCGTAGGCCGCCAGAGCTGCGACACCCGCAAACTGGAAGACGGCACCATGGATCGGGGCAACCCCAATTTTGGCGGTATGGAAGCCCTGGTGATATTCGACAACGTGTTTGTTCCCAACGACCGCATCTTCCTGAACGGCGAATCGGAATTTGCCACTGTGCTGGTGGAGCGCTTCGCCAGCTATCACCGCCAGAGCTACGGCGGCTGCAAGGTAGGCGTAGGTGACGTGCTGATCGGCGCGGCTGCCGTGGCCGCCGACCAGAACGGCGTACCCAAGGCGTCTCATGTGAAGGACAAGCTCATTGAGATGATACATCTGAACGAGACCCTCTACTCCTGCGGTCTGGCCTGCTCCTCCAACGGCTGGCAAACAGCCGCGGGGAACTATATGGTGGACACCCTGCTGGCCAACGTCTGCAAGCAGAACGTGACCCGCTTCCCCTATGAGATCGCCCGTCTGGCGGAGGATATTGCCGGCGGCATCATGGTGACGTGTCCCTCCGAGGCGGATCTGAACGATCCGGAGCTTGGCCCCTATGTGGAGAAGTACCTCCAGGGCGTGGCCTCCGTTCCCACGCGGGACAGGCTGAAAATCATGCGGCTGATCGAAAACATGACCCTTGGCACCGCCGCCGTGGGCTATCGCACCGAGTCCCTCCACGGAGCCGGTTCTCCCCAGGCTCAGCGCATTATGATTTCCCGTCAGGGCGACCTGGCAGGGAAAAAGGAGCTTGCCAAAAACATCGTAGGCATTGAATAAGAGAACATATGCGGCGCCCCGCTGTCCCAAATCGGGCAGCGGGGCGTTTTCAAAAGAAAGCTCCGGGAAAATTTTCTGAAAAAAAGGATTGCAATTTACCGCCAGCTTGTGTAACATATACACCGGCAGCAGAAGGAGAGCATACATGAAGCTGAATCCCTATTACACAAATCGGGAGCTGAAGGAGATGGGCTTTCGCTCCCTGGGCCGCCAGGTGCTTATCAGCCGCACCTGCCGCATCTACACGGCGGATACCATCTCTATTGGCAATCATGTGCTGGTCGATGATTTTACCATTCTGAACGGGGACATCACAATCGGCGCTCACGTCCATATCAGCTCCAACTGCGAATTCTACGCCGGAGAAGCCAGCATCACCATTGGGGATTTCAGCGGCATATCTTCCCGTTGCGCCTTTTACGCCACCAGTGATGATTTTTCAGGCGCAAGCTTAAATAATCCCACCGTTCCCAAGGCATTTCGATTCGAGAAAAATCTGCCCATCACACTGGGAAAGCACGTTCTGATCGGTACCGGCTGTTCCGTTATGCCCGGTGTGGATATTGGAGAGGGCTGCTCCTTCGGTTCCATGACGCTTATTAACAAATCCACCGAGCCATGGGGTATCTATATGGGTATCCCTGCCCGCCGCGTGAAGGAACGGGAGAAGGGGCTTCTGGAATTTGAAAAAAGACTGACCGGCAATTCCAATGCCGACCAGTAAAATCAACCAAATGATTTTGGAGGTTTTTGCACAATGGAAGATTTAATGGAAATTCTTCGGGATCTGCGCCCGGACGTGGACTTCGAACGGGAAACCGCCCTGATTGACGACGGCGTCCTTGGTTCCTTCGACATCACCGCCCTGGTGAACGAAATCATGGATGTATTTGGCGTCAATATCTCCATGGCCGACCTGGAACCAGAGAATTTCAACTCCGCTCAGGCCATGTGGGAGTATATCCAGTCCATAGATCAATAATCGCTTCGCCTGATATTTCCCGATCACTGCGTAAGGCAAAAAATTTCTCTCAACCTGTCGAAGAATTTTCCTTGACAACCGTGTAAAGCTGTGGTACTATAATGTTCCACGGCGCGGGATAGAGCAGTTCGGTAGCTCGTCGGGCTCATAACCCGGAGGTCGGAGGTTCAAATCCTCCTCCCGCAACCAATTAAAAACCCAGTGTTTTCAAAGCTTTCAGCCTTTGGACACTGGGTTTTTGTTTGGGAAAATCTGGCAAAAAATCGAAAGGCGCATTGTAAAATGAAACTGCAATAGTAAAAAGAATATCCATAGTGATGAA
>JAJQCH010000148.1 GCA_021202795.1 Oscillospiraceae bacterium | reverse complement strand
CACTATGGATTTTCTTTTTCAAGTGTCCATCTTCATTATGCAATCAACCAAATTTATAATCACCCTTTACTTTGTCACCAAATGTCGATTATAATAATTTACATAAAACGATTGACATAACGGCAAGGTTGAGGATAAAAAAATGAAGCGACTTACCACGTTTATTTTGGCGGCGGCCATGATGTTTGGCTCCAGCGCCTGCGGCGGTCAAGCGCAGGAGGGAGCCGCCCAGGTGACTGCGCCTCCCGCCACGGTAGAGCCTGCGGCTGAGGAGCCGGCGGTAGTGACGGCCTCGATCTCTACGGCGGAGAGCGTCGCCTCAGCTATTCCCACCAGCGTGGAGCCGCTGTCCCTGCCTGAGGCTGTGGACGGCTGGCAGGACAGTTATCTGGCTTTCCTGGATGATAACTATGATATATTTGCGGCTCTGTGGCCGGAGGGAATGACCGGCGTTGGCTTTGTGGATCTGGATTTGGACGGAACGCCGGAGATGATTGTTTTCGATCAGGGGGCCTCTGCAACCCTGGGGGCGCAGCTATTTGACCTGGTGGACGGTCAGGTGGTTTGCGTATCCAGCACGCTGGACAGCGCTTCCGGCGCTTTTGGAGACGAGTATTTTTCCACGGTTTCCGTTTGCACAAGCTATTTTGAGGCGTTCCGGCTCAGCTATACCACAGAGGATGGCTGGTGTTTTTGGGTGGACAGCGCCAACGGAACCCTGGAATCCACCTGGAATGAGATTATTCGATTTGACTGCGAGGACGGGGTGATGAACCCGGTTAGCGTCTGCTCGCGTTATTTGGAGAGCGATGAGGAAACGGGCCTCGTGGTGGCGGAGAGCTACACCGTGTCGGGTCAGGAGGCTCAGGCGGCAGACTATGAAGCGGCGGCCAATATTTATCTCTATGGTCAGGACTCCGGCTATGAAGCTTCGGGTGTGTTTTTGTGGAGCGACAACAGCTTCGATACCACCTATGAGGGCTTTCTGACGCTGGCGCGGGCTGCCATTGAGGCCTACAGGCCAATCGAGGCGGAGAATATATCCGCGTCTTAACGAGAGATGGCGGCACATAAATGAAAAAAGGGCGGCAGATGTCGCCCTTTTTTCAAACTTTGGGATTGTTTGGTCTTGTTTGGACAGGATTTTTGCTATATAATATAAACAGTGTGCTTTGCACTGCTAAGAAAGCAGGAAATCAATGCCAAACGCCGGAAAGGGACGGTAGCGCTGTGCCGACACAATGGAAACGATCCCCGGAGGAGCTTCACAAAACCTATATCGCCAATACGGAGGCGTTTTACCGCGCCGCAGGCCGGGGTCTGGCGGAGGAGATGGATAAATTCTGTTCAAACTGCGCCCTGCAGCTTTTTGCCCGCAGCGCCAGCCTTGGTCAGGATCATGTTGACGCTTTAAACGCCCTGTATTCCAAAGGGCGGCCAAAGCCAGACTGGCTTCTCTGGGCGCTAAGTACCGCTGTGGGGGAGAGCGGTGAATTTCTGCCGCCCCTGTTTTTCTGGTCGCTGACCGAGCAGGATGCCAGCCAGGGGACGGACTGCTCCCGTATATTTGTACGGATGCTGACGAATATCCTCCTTTGCCTTGCGGCGGTGGACGACGACGTCACCTATGCAGAAGCGGAGTATATCACCGAATGTGGGGATAAGCTGACAGCCCTGTGTGATTCCGCCGGCGTGAAGCCGGGAAAGCCCTCCCTGAAGGCAAAGGATTTTGTCACCAGCGGGGAGCAGTCGTTTATGGAGAAAAATCCTCCCGTCGCCGCTGCCGCGCCCCAGGGAGCGGGAGTACCTGCGGCCCAGACCGCGCCGGAGGCGGCGGGGGAGACGGAGGACGAAAAACCAGACCTTGATCAGCTTCTGGCGGAGCTGGATAGCCTGGTAGGGCTGGAGGCCGTTAAAAAAGACATAAAGAGCATGATGAACCTGATAAAGGTTCGCAAGCTTCGGCAGGAGGCTGGCCTGCCTGTGGCCCCCATGAGCCTGCATATGGTATTTACGGGAAATCCCGGCACAGGCAAGACCACTGTGGCCCGCCTGGTGGGCGGGCTGTATGCCGCCATCGGCGCGCTGTCTAAGGGGCAGCTTGTGGAGGTAGACCGTTCCGGTCTGGTGGCCGGCTATGTGGGCCAGACGGCTATCAAGACCCAGGAGGTCATTACCTCGGCCCTGGGCGGTGTGCTGTTCATTGATGAGGCCTATTCCCTGGCCAGCGGCGGGGAGAATGACTTTGGCCGGGAGGCCATCGAGACCCTTTTGAAGGCCATGGAGGATCACCGGGACGACCTGGTGGTAATCGTTGCGGGATATACAGACCTGATGGAACGGTTTCTGTCCTCCAATCCGGGCCTGGAGAGCCGCTTTAACAAGTATATCCAGTTTCCTGACTATAACGGCCAGGAGCTGAACGCCATCTTTCACAGTCTGTGTGAGAAAAACGGCTACAAGCTGGATGAGGAGGGGGAGAGCTTCTCCCAGGAGTATTTTGATTCCCTCTATCAGGGTCGGGACGAAAATTTTGGCAATGGCCGGGATGTGCGCAATCAGTTTGAGGACATGATTCTCCGGCAGGCGAACCGCCTGGCGGACCTGGAGTCGCCGACCAAAGAGGATCTTGTGCTGCTGACGAAGGCGGATTTTCTGCCCGCCCCGGAGGCGTGAGAATTTAGGTTTGATGCAGCTATGATGCAGTGATGATATATGATTAAATAGCGTATGGAAGAAAAGGAAAAAGAGGAAAAACTTCTGGGGATATATGTTCATATTCCCTTTTGCGCGTCCAAATGCGGTTACTGCGATTTTTACTCCCTTGCCAACTGCGACGGACGCATGAATAAATACCAGGCTGCTCTGCTTCGGCACATCGAAGAAGCGGCGGCTACCATGGCGCCCTATTATATAGATACCCTGTACTTTGGCGGCGGCACCCCCAGCTACTACGGGGCCAGGCGACTGACGGAGATTTTTAACGCTGTGAAGCGCTTCGGCAAGGTGCTGAAAAGCGCGGAGGTAACGGTGGAATGTAACCCGGACAGCGTGACCCGCCATGACCTGCGGCTGCTGCGGAAAGAGGGAGTCAACCGCATATCTCTGGGGATGCAGTCGGCCAGCGACGACCTGCTGAAAATCATAGGCCGCCGCCACAGCTTTGCCCAGGTGAAGAAGGCGGTGCAGATGATTCGGGCGGAGGGCTTTGATAACCTGAGCCTTGATTTGATGTATGGTCTGCCGAACCAGACGAAGGACGACTGGGCGCAGACCCTGGCCCAGGCCATCGACCTGGAGCCGGAGCATTTGTCCTGCTATGGGCTGAAACTGGAGGAGGGAACCCCCATGTATGAGGCGTACCAGGACAGCCCGGTGGTGCCGTCGGACGACGAACAGGCGGATATGTATCTGTATGCGGTGGAGACGCTGGCCCACTACGGCTACCAGCAATACGAGATTTCAAACTTCGCAAAGCGGGGCTATGCCAGCCGCCACAACATGAAATACTGGGATATGGACGACTATCTCGGCTTCGGGCCGGGAGCCCATTCCTGCATGGGAAACACCCGGTACGGCTTCGTGCGCAGCCTGGAGGGCTATATCCGGGGCATGGAGCGGGGCGAGGATCTGGTAGAGGAGTATGAACGCCTTGAGGATCTGGATCGGGCGACGGAGTATCTGATGCTGGGGATGCGCCGGGGAAAGGGCATTTCTCAGGAGGAATACTATAAGGTTTATCGCAGCGACTTTGCCCCTATTGAGGCACGGCTGAGGGAATATGAAAAAAACGGCTGGGCGAAGAGCTTTGATGGCCGGTGGTGCTTTACCCCGGAGGGCTTTTTGCTGTCGAACACATTAATCGAGGAGCTGTGGGAGGCCCAGGCGGAACACCGCATCAGCGGCAAGCCATGGATGGAAGAGGCTATGGCCGGAGAGATCGGCGAGATCATCCGGCCCACAAAAGATGAAGGATAAAAACCGACTGAAAAAGGAGGCATGACAATATGGGTAGACATGAGCGGAAGGATTACCCTGACGACAGATGGGATCAGGAGCAGGAACAGGACTGGGACGAGAGCCAGGATTGGGAAGATACGGCGCCCCGCCGTCGGGGCGGCTTCGTCAGGATAAAGCCGGAGCGTTCCGACCGGGGGGAGTACCAGGAAGACTATGAGACGGATTATGACCAGGACGGCGAAGACGTCTACGACGAAGAGAACGATGATTATGAGGACTGGTATGGCGGTCACGGCGGTTCAGGCAGAAAACGCTGGATTATCCCGGTCGTTGTGATCGTGGTGCTGCTGGTGGCGGCGCTGGGCGGCGGCATGGCCTGGGCCGGAAGCGTGGTCAATTCCGACACGATTTATCCCAATATTTCCGTTAACGGTATAGACGTAGGGGGATTGACGGTGGATGAAGCGGCGCAGGTGCTGGAGGAGCAGGGCGCCAACCCCTATCAGGATGCCTCTGTAACGGTGAATTTTTCTACCGGCGACACGCTGGTTGTAACGGCGGAGGATCTGGGACTTGACGGGGACGTACAAGCGCCCGCTGAGATGGCTTATGCATATGGCCGGAGCGACGGGCTGCTGAGCAACTTCCAGACCTATCTTGCCTGCCGAAGCGACAGCGTGGCGCTGACCTGGAGTGCCAGCACCGCCTTGGATGAAGAGGCTCTGGCGGAGATGGTGGCCCAGGCCGCCCAGTCGGTGAACTCGCAGCTTCTGGAAACGGAATACACTGTGGGTACGGACACCATCACCATCATCAAAGGCGGAAGCGCCGTTACAGTAGACGAGGAGGCTCTTTGCGCCGCCATCAGAGAGGCGTTTGTGAGCCAGACATATGACGATATTGATTACACGCCGGAGGTCAGCGGCGACGGAGAGAGCGACGAGGATGTGGACGCGCTCCTCCAGGCCATCTATGACGCCGTCTATGTGGAGCCTGTGAACGCGGAATATGATTCCGAAACCGGCGGAGCCACAGAGAGCGTCACCGGCGTCAGCTTCGATTTGGACGCGGCCAAGGCGCTGTATCAGGCGGCGGAGACCGGCGAGTCGGTGGTCATTGCCCTGATTTATACCGAGCCGGAGATTACCAGCGCTGTTTTGGAGGAGAACCTTTTTGTGGATCTGCTCTCGGAAAAGACCACGAGCCTTTCCGGCTCCTCCTCCGCCCGTATCAACAATATCACGCTGGCGGCGGAGGCTCTGAACGACACGGTCATCAATCCCGGCGAGGAGTTCAGCTATAACGACTGCCTGGGCGAGCGTACAGCCGCCAAGGGCTATCAGTCGGCGGGTGCCTATGAAAATGGTCAGCACGTCTCCTCCATCGGCGGCGGCATTTGCCAGGGCAGCTCAACGCTGTATTACTGCGCCTTGTATGCGAATTTGGAGATAACCGTCCGCTCCTGCCATTATTTCACCGTGTCCTATCTCCCCAGGGGACTGGACGCCACGGTCAGTTGGGGCGGCCCGGAGTTTAAATTCGTGAACAGCCGCAACTATCCCATTCAAATCAAGGCGTGGGTGTCCAACGGTTCCCTGACCGTTCAGCTTTGGGGTACGGACGAGGATGGCAGCTACGTGGAGATTACCTCCAGTACCTGGGAGGACAGCTCCTATTATTACGCACAGACCTACCGGGCCGTGTATGACGCGGACGGCAACCAGATAAGCTATGAGAAGGAGGCCTACAGCAGCTATCACAAGGAATCCTCCTCCACGGCCACTGAAACGCCGGAGCCCACTGAAACGGCGGAACCCACGGCGTCGCCTCCTGAAACTGCCGCGACGGATACGCCCACGGAGACAGAGACGCCCACGGAAACGGACACGCCTGCGGCTACAGAAACTGCAACTCCTGTGGAGACAGCGACGCCCACATCTTCCGATACTGACTCTGGTACGGACGATGACAGCGGCACCAGCGAAGATGACAGCAGCTCCAGTGGAGACGATACTAACTCCAGCGAAGATGACAGCAACTCCGGCGGGGATGACAGCGACACGACTGATACCAGCACGGACACGTCCGGCGATACCAGCACCGATACAAGTACAGACACCAGCACCGATACAACCAGCGATACTGAACTGACCGCCGTAGCATAAGCCGCGGCGGCCCCCGGCAGGGGGGTGGGACTATACGATAACAGGCATGGAGGAAACTATGAGTAAGGGGAAGTTCTATATTACAACGCCGATCTATTATCCGTCGGACAAGCTGCACATCGGCCATACCTACTGCACCGTGGCCACGGATGTGATCGCCCGGTATAAGCGGCTGTGCGGCTATGACGTGATGTTTCTGACCGGCACGGACGAGCATGGGCAGAAGATAGAGACCAAGGCGAAAGAGGCTGGCGTCACGCCCAAGGAATTTGTAGACAATATCGTCATCGGGCCGGACGGGAAGAGCGGTATTTTGGGCCTTTGGAAGCATATGAACATTTCCAACGACCGCTTTATCCGCACTACGGACGACTACCATGTGGAAGCCATCCAGAAGATTTTCCGCAAGATGTACGACAATGGGGACATCTATAAGGGCAAATATGAGGGGATGTATTGCACGCCGTGCGAGAGCTTTTGGACGGAAAGTCAGCTTGTAGACGGCAAATGCCCCGACTGTGGCCGGGAGGTGCATCACGCCGAGGAGGAGGCGTATTTCTTCCGTCTGTCCAAGTATGCAAAGCCTGTGCGGGAGCTGCTGGAGTCCGGCACGTTCCTGGAGCCTGCCAGCCGTGTCAACGAGATGATACACAACTTCATCGAGCCGGGGCTGGAGGATCTGTGCGTGTCCCGCACCAGCTTCACCTGGGGCATCCCCGTGGATTTCGACCCCGGTCATGTGGTCTATGTGTGGGTGGACGCGCTCTTTAACTATCTGACCGCCCTGGGCTACATGAACGACAAGTATGACCAGGTGGAGGAATATTGGCCCGCCGTGCATATCGTTGGCAAGGAAATCGTCCGCTTCCATTCCATTATCTGGCCCGCCATGCTGATGAGCGTGGGTATGCCGTTGCCCAAAAAGGTGTTTGGCCACGGCTGGCTGCTGTTCGGCGGTGGCAAGATGTCCAAATCCAAGGGGAATGTGGTAGACCCCTATCTGCTGGCGGAGCGGTACGGCGTGGACGCGCTGCGGTTCTTCCTCCTGCGGGAATTTCCCTTCGGTTCCGACGGCAACTTCACCAACGAAGCCCTGATAAACCGCATCAACGCCGACCTTGCGAACGACCTGGGGAATCTGGTGTCCCGTACAGTGGCCATGTGCGAGAAATATTTCCCGGACGGGCAGCTTATCGCGGGCCGGGAGGCCGGGCCGGAGGATGAACCTCTGCTCCAGGCTGTTATGGAGCTGCGGGACATTTTTGAAAAGGATATGGAAGCCTTCGCCACGCAGCAGGCGCTGGTGGACATCTTCAAGGTCATATCCCGTGCCAACAAATATATCGACGAAACAATGCCCTGGGTTCTGGCAAAGGACGAAAGCCGCCGGGAGCGGCTGGCCACGGTCATGTATAACCTGCTGGAGACCATCCGGGTGGCTGTGTCTCTGCTGGCCCCGTTCATCCCGGACAGCAGCGAAAAGATTTTTGCCCAGATCGGCGCGTCCGCCGAGGACGTAACCTGGGACAACGCCGCCCAGTTTGGTGTTCTGCCCGCCCAGGTGCAGGTACACAAGGGGCCAGTGCTGTTCCCCCGCATCGATATGGAAAAGGAGCTGAAAGCATTGGAAGAACTGGAACAACAAAACGCCGCCCCGGCGGAGAAGCCGGAGCCGGAGACCGTCACCATCGACGAGTTTGCAAAGGTGAAGCTGACGGTGTGCAAAATTCTGGCCTGCGAGCCGGTGAAAAAGAGCCAGAAGCTGCTGCGCTTCGATTTGGACGACGGCAGCGGCAAAACACGGCAGATTCTGTCCGGCATCGCCAAGTGGTATAAGCCGGAGGAGTTGGTAGGAAAGACTGTTCTGGCCTGTACCAACCTGCCGACGCGGAAGATGATGGGCCTGGAATCCAACGGGATGCTGCTTTCCGCCGTGGAAAACGACGAGGGCGACCCCCATCTGATTATTCTGGATGACAGCCTGCCCGCCGGGTTTACGCTTTGCTGAAGGCAGCTATCATATTTGAGGCAATCCTCCCATATGCTTTATAAAAAAGGTTGATTGCATAATGAAGATGGACACTTGAAAAAGAAAATCCATAGTGAT
>JAJQCH010000136.1 GCA_021202795.1 Oscillospiraceae bacterium | reverse complement strand
AGGTTCATAAATTCATTCTACCGAGTGTCCAACTTGCACTTGCAATTTGCGAATGCGTTATTTTTACATAATAAAGGAGTATTGAAATTTATAATGGCACAAAAACTGAAAATATTTGCGCTTGGCGGTCTGGACGAGATCGGCAAGAATATGTACGTCTATGAGTATGGGAAGGACATTCTGGTCGTAGACTGCGGCATGGGCTTTCCTGACGAGGATATGTACGGCATCGACGTGGTCATCCCGGACATCACCTATCTTGTCCAGAACAAGGACAGGGTGCGGGGCATTGTGCTGACGCACGGCCATGAAGACCATATCGGGGCCATGCCCTATGTAATGAGCAAGCTGGACTGCCCTGTCTATGCCACCCGCCTGACGGCGGGATTGGTGCGCCTGAAGCTGGAGGAGCATCGCTTGGCGGACAAGGTGAAGCTGATCACCCACTCTGCCGGAGACGTGTTTCATGTGGGATGCTTCACCTGTGAGCTGATTCATGTGAATCACTCCATCCCGGACAGCGTAGCCGTGGCGATTACAACGCCGGTGGGTACGGTTATCCATACGGGCGACTTCAAGATAGACCTGACCCCCATCGAAGGCGGGGTGTTCGACTTCCATCGCTTCGCCCAGTTGGGAGAGGAGGGTGTGTTGGCCCTGCTGTCCGATTCCACTAATGTGGAGCGGCCCGGCTATTCCGACTCCGAACATCATGTGGGGGAGAGCATGGACAAGCTGTTCAGGGGCTGTGACAAGCGAATTATTGTCACCACCTTTGCCTCCAATATCCACCGCATCCAGCAGGTCATCGACTGCGCCGCCCGCTATAAGAGAAAGGTAGGCATCACAGGACGCAGCATGGAAAACGCTGTAAAGCTTGCCGTGGAGGAGGGATATATGACCGTCCCCAAAGATATTCTGGTGGATATAAACCGCTTAAACGGTCTGCCGCCCTCCAAGGTGGTTATCATCTCCACCGGCAGCCAGGGAGAGAATATGTCCGCCCTGTACCGCATGGCATTTTCCGAGCATCGACAGGTGAAGATAACCGCCGGAGACAGGGTCATTATCTCTGCCTCTGCCATCCCTGGCAACGAGCGGACGGTAACAAGGGTGATAGACGAGCTGTTCTGGAAGGGCGCGGAGGTCATTTATGACCGCTCCATGGACATTCATGTGTCCGGCCATGCCTGCCAGCAGGAGCAGAAGATCATGATGGCCCTGACGAAGCCGCAATTCTTTATCCCCGTCCACGGGGAGCATCGTATGCTGTGCCGTCATTCGGAGCTGGCTCAGGAGATGGGCATAGACCAAAACCACATCGTCATCGCCGGCATCGGCGAGGTCATCGAGCTGACGCCTAAGAAGATGCAGAAAAACGGAACCGTTCCCTCTGGCCGGGTGCTGGTGGATGGAACGGACGAAGGCGGTGTGGGGAACATTGTTCTTCGTGACCGGCAGCATCTGGCCCAGGACGGTATGCTGGTGGTGGTCATGACCATGTCCACCCAGGACGGCACCATGATTTCCGACCCGGAGATCATCACCAGAGGTTTTGTGTACGTCAAGGACAACGCGCAGCTTATGGAGGAAATGCGCCGGGTGGTGTATGAGAGCATCGAATCCTGCGAGCGGCAGCATATCACGGACTGGTCTGAAATCAAGGCTAAGGTGAAGACCCAGCTTTCCGGCTATCTCTATAAGGTGACGCGCCGCAGCCCCATGATTCTTCCTGTTATCATGGAAGTGTAACGGCCATGAATATACAGATATTCGGGAAAAACAAATGCTTTGACACAAAAAAGGCCCAGCGGTATTTCAAGGAGCGGCGGATAAAGTTTCAGTATGTGGACATTCAGCGCTACGGCATGAGCCGGGGCGAGCTGAACAGCGTGAAAAACGCCGTGGGCATAGACGCCATGAGCAGCGCCCCGGAGGTGGCATATCTGGCCTACGCCGAGGATAAGCTGGAGGCGTTGTATAACGACCCGGAGCTTCTGAACACCCCCCTTGTCCGCAACGGCAAGCAGGCCACCGTGGGCTACTGCCCGGAGGTCTGGAAAACCTGGGAGTAATACAGAGGGAAGAAACAGATAGAAAGGCACGGTATGCAAATCATTGTATTCGGCAGCGGGGCGTGGGGCACGGCTCTGTCCCTGCTGCTGTGTGGAAACGGACACCATGTCACCCTTTGGAGCCGCCGGGAGGAAAAAGCGGCCCTGCTGCGGGCTAAGCGGAAAAACCCCTCCCTGGCCGGGGTTCGGCTTCCGGCGGATTTGGAAATCACTGCCGACATAACAGCGGCGGAGCGGGCGGAAATGGTGGTTTTTGTCACCCCGTCCTACGCCCTGCGCCAGACGGCGGAGCTTGCCGCTCCGTACATACGGCCCGGAACTGTCATCGTTTCCGCCACCAAGGGCTTGGAGCCGGAGACAAATCTGCGCATGAGTCAGATTATCCGGCAGGAGGTGGGAAAGGACTGCCCGGTGGCGGTGCTGTCCGGCCCCTCTCATGCGGAGGAGGTCTCCCGCCGGATGGCCACCGGCTGCGTGGCCGCCTGCGAGGATATGGCCACGGCGGAGCTTGTGCAGAGCGTCTTTATGAGCGAGATGTTCCGGGTCTACAGCAGTCGGGACGTGGCTGGCGTGGAGCTGTGCGGGGCCACGAAAAACATCGTCGCCCTGGGCTGCGGCATTATCGACGGACTGGCTCTGGGGGACAACGCGAGGGCGCTGCTTATGACCCGCGCCCTCGCTGAAATCAGCGTTCTCTGCAAAAAATACGGGGCCGACCCCGTCACCTGCTACGGACTGGCCGGGATGGGCGATCTGATTGTCACCTGCACCTCCACCCACAGCCGGAATTACCGGGCCGGTCTTTTCATCGGCAAGGGCGCACCGGCGGAGCAGGCGTTGCAGGAGATTGGCGCGGTGGTGGAGGGCTACTACGCCGCCCGGAGTATACGGGAGCTTGCGGCGAAGCTGGAGGCCGAAATGCCCATATGCCAGTGCCTCTACGATATTCTCTATGACGCCGCCGACCCGGAAACCAAGCTCCGCGCACTAATGACCAGAGAGGGCAAGAGCGAGGTTGTTTTTTGATGGCAGTCAGCGCAGAAGGAGAGGGGGATAAAAAAAGATATGGATGAACCCGGAAGAACAGCGCCGGACAAAGGCGCGCTGAAAATTATTACAAGAGATTTCGTCCTCCTGTTCGCCATGGCGCTCATGCTGTATACGGGCATGAATATGCTCACAGTTATTGTTCCGCTGTTTGTCATTGAGGATCTGGGCAGTAATACGGCCATAACCGGTCTGCTGTCTACGGTGTATACTCTGGCGGCCTGTCTGACGCGCCCTGTGGCGGGGAACCTCTCCGACAGCTTCCGTCGGCGGACTGTTATGGTGGCGGGCTGCGTCATTTTCCTCATAGCCAGTGCCTTTTGCGGGCTTGTTCCTGTCCTGGCGGCCCTGTTTCTGGGGCGCATTTTGCAGGGCGTGGGCTATTCCGTGGCGTCCACGGCCAATAACACGGCGTCCATGGATGTCATACCGCCCAGCCGCCTGGGGGAGGGCATTGGGTATTTTGGCATGAGTCAGTCGGTGGCCGGCGCCATAGGCCCTGCCCTGGCCTCGGTCATTGTGGGCCTGCTTGGGAACCGCTTTTCCTTTTTCGGTGTGGCGGCCTGCGGGCTTTTGGGCGTCGTAATAGCGCTGTGCGTGACCTATGAGAAACGGCAAAAAACACCCCAGGCAAAGAAACTCCAGGAGGTTCAGCCCCGCCGGGGACTGAAGGATTCCATAGAAAAGACGGCCCTGCGGGCCGCCTTGATAGAATTTGTGTCTCTGTTTTGCATCGTAAGCATGATGTGCTTTGCAACGCCATATCTAAAGGTGGAGCAGGGCTTCGCGGCGTGGGTGCCAGGGACATTTTTTGCTGTCAGCGCCGTGGTCATTGTGCTGCTGCGTCTGGCATTTTCCCGATTTGTGGGAAAATGCTCCCACCTGGTCTTTCTGCTGCCCGCTTATGGGGCGATGATTCTGCTCTGTCTTGGCCTGCCACACGCGGAAAGCGCGGCGGCGGTGATTGCCATGGGTGTTTTATACGGCGCGGGCCACGGACTTGTCTGGATGGCCATGGGCTATGAGGCCGTTCGCGCTGCGCCTCAGGAGCGGAAGGGAATGGCAAACGCCACGTTCTATCTCGCCTTCGACGCCGCTATCGGCCTCGGCGCGGCGTTCTGGGGGTTCCTCATCGAGTACATAGGCTATGTCCCCGCCTATCGGGTTGCCGCCGTCTGCTTCGTTGTTCTGGCGGTGGTTGCGGGTGTTGTGTTTCGGAAAAGGACGGCTTCCGTTTCTTGAGAGGCTTATAGAATTTGCAGTGTTCTTGCCTGTTCGGTCAGGGTGGGGCGGTCGTCGGGATGAGCAACGGCTATGAGCTGACTGGCCCGTTCGGAGATTGTTGCGCCCTTCAAATGAGCTGTGCCGTACTCAGTGACGATATAATCCACATAATTTCTCGGCACGGTGACAACAGCGCCAGGAGTCAGGCTGGCGGAAATTTTGCTTTTGCCCTTGCCGGTGCGGGATAGAAAGGCCAATATGCTCCGTCCGCCTCTGGAGCGATAAGCGCCATAGGCGAAGCAGAAGCCGCCGCCGGAGCCGGATATTTGCTTTGGCCCCACAGATTCCGCGCACACCTGGCCGGTCAGGTCTATCTCCACAAGAGTGTTAATTGACACCATGTTCTCCTGCCGGGCGATATTGAAGGGGTCTACCACCTCTGCCCCGGCGCGGATAATGCAGTCCTCCCTGGATTGGAGGAAGGGGTACAGTTCCTTTGTTCCTTCCGCAAAGGCGCAGATATGCAGGCCCTTGTCATAGGTCTTTTTTCGCCCGGTGACTGCTCCGGCCTGGATAAGCTCCATCATGGAGGTGGTGAACATCTCTGAATGAATCCCCAGGTCGTGCTTTTCCTTTAAAAACATCCCTACTGCGTTGGGAATCCCGCCGATGCCAAGCTGAATGGTGTCCCCGTCGTGGACAAGCTCTGCCACGGCCTGTCCAATTTGCCGTTCCAAATCAGTTGGTTCCACCGGATGAATGACGTATTCCGGCCTGTTTACCTCGGTCAGCATGGTTACGTCTTGGATATTGATAGCTACCGCTCCATGCATTTTATGGAGGTTGGGGTTGACCTCCAAAATAACGGTCTTGTGCTTTTCCACCGCGTCCAGCATGGCTAGACCGTCCGCCGCGTGGTTCATGGGCAGATGGAAGTTGCCGTTTTCATCCATGGGCGTGACGGCGGCAATGTTCACGTTGGCCGGATGGCCGGACACCGCCACGGTGAAATAGCTGGCCAAATCCGCCGGCACAAAGTCCACCAGCCCCATGGGCTTGGAGTTGCGGTAGAACGTGGGGCCGAAGAAAGAAGAAATAGGTATACATCTCAATATGCCCCTTCATGCCGGGGTCTACCATGAAGGGATACAGCCCGGAGCGGCCCTTCCAGACCTTTACATCCTCCACCTGAGGGGCAATTTCATGGAGGTGTGAGAGGATTTCCCCCGGCTCGGAATAGTTGTTGGTGGTGAATATCACATCCCCGGAGCGGATGGTGGATAATATCTCCCCAATGGTACGTTTTTTCTCATTATACAGTGCCTGCAAAGACTGGTTCATGGTGAAGCCTCCCTGTTTTTTCTGGCTTCATCTTAGCGTATAACACGGCCCTTTCGCAATCTTAGTTCCGCATGAGAAAAGAAGAATTATGCGCTGAGAGCATAAATCTTCTTGCTTTAGGCTCTTACCTCTGGTATGTTTATAGCGGAGGCGATGCACTTATGGAAATACGGCAACTTCGATATTTTATCGCTGTGGCAGACACGCTGAATTTTGGCCGGGCAGCGGACAGCGTCTATCTGTCTCAATCGGCGCTGTCCCGGCAGATTATGGAGCTTGAGCAGGAGGTGGGTCTGCCCCTGTTTACCCGCACCACTCGGAAGGTGGAGCTGACAGAAGCGGGCCGCGCCCTGTGCGCCCGCGCCAAGGATTTGATTTCCCGGTGGGAAAAGCTTCTGCCGGAGGTACGGGACGCCGCGCCGGATGCGAATGGGGGCCATACGCTTTCCATTGGCACAGATTCCCGCGCCCTGGCAAATCCTGACAGGCGGCTGGCTGTGACCGAGTTTCTGTATGCAATGCGGCGGCGTCATCCCGGCATACGTATTCTTCTGCACACGCAGGAATATCAGCAGCTGATAAAGGGGCTTTCCGCTCATACGCTGGACTGTGTCCTGGTATTGGACAGGGAAATGGAGCCAAAGAGCGACATTTCTCAAACCATTTTGGGCGGGGAGGAGATGCTGCTTACTTTCCGCAGCGGGAACACACACCGGGACGGCGACCATGCCGATGTCATCATGAATCGGGGGCTTATCCTTGTTGACAGGGAACCACAAGGGCTGTATCATATTATTCGGATTCTCGGTGACCTGACCTTAGAGCCGCAGATTCGCTTTTGCGAAAGTCTGGAGGATATGACCACGACCATCGAGACCGGCGAGAGCGCTGCCATCCTCCCTGCCTCGGTGGCGGCAAAGCTGGCAAATCCCCGCCTGCAAACACTGCCGCTCCCGACAGAATATGCCCGTCTTCGCCTGGTGTTTCTGACACCTAAGGGGCAAGGCAATCCTCTCCTGCCTGAGCTACAGGAGGGACTGGGAGATATTTGGAAAGAGATTTAAGTTTAGAAATTCCCAACTGCCTTAATCAGCCCAACAAAGATTTCTGGCTCGGCTTCCTGGAGGTTCAGGCTTTTCATGTTCCGGCACCAGATGTGGAAGCTCTCGGCGCGGTTGTTGCAGACGGCGCCGTTTTCGGAGAAGCACTCATAGCGTATTTTCAGCTTTTTCGGCTCGGCCAGGATGATTTGGGATTTTATTACCACCTCGCCGGGGTAACGGACGGGGGCCAGGTATTCCAGGTTCAGGCTGACCATCACCGGGTCGATGCCCAGCTCGTGCTGCCTGGGCCAGGGAAAACCGGCGCTCTGCAAAAGCTCCATCCGGGCGATTTCATACCAAACGGGATAGACGGCGTGGTGTACGATGCCCATGGGGTCAAGGTCGGGGTAGCGTACTTGTATTGTTGTTTCAGTCATATACTCACCTCATAAAAAATTTATATCATGTAATAGAAAACCGCGTCTGCTTTGATCATAGCAGACGCGGTGTGTTTTTGCAAATTAAATTACAGGGAAATGGAGACCGGCTCGGTCTTGCCGTCCCGGAGACAGTGGCGGGTAATGCCGAGAATCTCGCGGGCGTCGTCCGCCGTGGCGATGGTGCGGCCAGCAATCTGGGCCAGCTCCACAGCCCGCTCCACCAGCATGACGTTGGTGGCGATGATCTTCTTACCGTCAGGCTCCTTGCCGTAGAGGATGTTGTCTTCCAGACCCACACGCAGACCGTCGCAGCCAAGGGCCAAACCGGCCAGCATCATGGGCATATGGGCCTTGCCGATGCCGGAGACAGACCAGGTAGCGCCTTCGGGCAGGTGATCCACCATCCAGGCCAGAGACTGTGCGGTGCCGGGAGCGGAGCCGCCGACGCCCATGATGAACTGGATGTGGGGCGGCTGTGGGATGTTCCACTTGTTCACATAGTACATGACGGAGTCGATATGGCCGGTGTCGAACACCTCAAACTCCGGCTTCACGCCTGTTTTGACGACCTCCTGGGCCAGCAGGTTCAGGAAACGGGGGTGGTTCTCGAAAATGTAGCTGTTTGACCAGTTGATGGTGTTGGGGTCGAAGGAACACATCTCCGGCTTGAGCGCACCCAGGTGCTGGAGACGCTTGATGTCCTCATACTCGCCGCCGGAGGTGGTCAGGTTAATCAGAATGTCAACCCCGGCCTCCTTGCAGTACTTGCGGGACAGCTCCACCGTTTCGGTGAACATTTGCAGGCTCATGGATTTGTAGCCGATCTGCATCTCGCCGTCCACCATCTTGTCCTCACGGACGTGGATGTGGGCGATGGAAGCGCCGGCCTGGGCCACGGCCACGACCTGGCGGGCGATCTCCTCCGGGGTGTAAGGAACCGTAGGAGCCTGGGCCTTTTTGGTGCCTGCCCCGCAAAGGCAGGCCTGAATAATAATTTTGTTGGACTTAGACATAATCTCTACCCTCTTATATAAGTATTAAAATTTACGAAAATTGCAAGTGCAAGTTGAACACATCCGCGAAAAGCTTCAATAGA
>JAJQCH010000053.1 GCA_021202795.1 Oscillospiraceae bacterium | reverse complement strand
AATTGCTATGGATTTTTTAGGTGTTCAACTTCATTTTACAATCGACCAATAAAAACTAAATCATATGGTAGACTTATCTCGTTGAAACAGCTCAGCTATCTGCTCAAGAGAGAGCCAGACGGTTTCATCCTCAAATTTCACATCCAGTCGCGTCCGTCTTCGGTCTGATAGACAACGATCTCACCGTACTCGCCGGAGATTCTCTTTTCTTCCATGTTGATGTCTCCCTATGCAATCAGAGTGCGCGATGATGTTCACAAGGTGAAGTGGCCAGGTTCAGGGATAGAAAAATTACCTCCAAAAAAGTCGCAACAAAAGTCGCAACATTCATGAAAAAATAGGCCATAAAAGCCGACAATAAGACATAATAGGTTGCATGAGGAAAAATTGTAAAACCATTGCAGCAGAATGGATTGAAACGATAAATTGCAAAAAGGTACGTTAAGATGCAACCGCTTTGAGAGGATTGGTAATGACGAGGTCGGCGGTCCGAATCCGCCCAGCAGCTCCATGAAAGTCCCTTAAACCGCAATGGTTTGAGGGGCTTTCTTTCTTTGCTGTTTTTGCTGCAAGGAAGAAAGGGGCCTCACAGTTACTGCTTTAATCTGTACGTTCTGTTGCGGTTGCCGCCATTCGATTCAATGATCCCGTCTGCGATCATTTCACTCAAAATAACCTGAATTCGGGAGGATTTCACGCCGACAAGCGCGGCAAGCTCGGAACTCTTTGCGGATACATTCTCGGTGAGGTATTCAATGATCGCCTGCTTATGGGCGGCGGTTTTTATCGCCGTTTTTTTATCGCCACTTTTTATCGCCACTTTTTTATTGCCGCTTTTTTCGATTACGAGTGATAACGTGATCCGTTCCGGTTCAAAGCTCTCAGAGATTGTCGGGGGAGGCCAGCCCTGTTTATTCCAAACGCTGAAGATATTGGGAATGCCGCTACCGGCTCGTTCGCCGATGTCCACAAGGTTGAACATCTTGATTAGTGCGCTGTTTCGCGGGTCAGACACACCGCCGCTGATGGCTGCTTCGACATCGATGCGGAATCCACCGGGGTTGGAAAGTGTAATCTTATTTTTCTTTTTGATGATTACAATGCCCTGTCTGCCGTAGTAATCGGCATTGATAAGACAGTTAGCGAGGGCCTCCCTGAGGGCAGTGTGTACGGGTGTATCATCGATGCGGTCGCCGCCTTCCACCTTGAATGGGACTTTAATGTCCTGGGCGATCTTGTTATAGACGCGGAAGTAAAAATCATATAAATTTCCGCTCCAATCGCCAGAGGACGACACAATGCGGTCTGTCCACCGGGTGTTGGGATCGAGCTGTTCTTGATAGTCCAGGAAAAAGTGCGGGTACTCCTTGACGATTTCGTATTCGTAGCCGAACATCAGAAGTCCTGCGGCAGTGGGGTGCAGCTTGCTGTCTGCACTTCTGCCCACAGCCCCTAGCTTATAAAGAAAATCTACATCTTCCAGTTCTTCCCACACATGACCGGGACGATAGGTCTTCATACGGATTCTATAACGGTGAACGCTGTCATAGTCCAGTACGTCCAGATCCATTTCATCCAGCACCAAAATATCCTGCGTTTTGATGGATGCGTCGCGGGTCATGGCAAGGACTTCCTCTTTGGTACACTTATAATCACCTTCGCCGTTGCGTCGATAGCTTCCAGTGATGGGATTGCCATCGATATAAACCGGCTTGTCGCTACGCTGTGCACGAGGCACGCGAATGGCGATAATGTGGTTGCCGTTTACTTCTTCAACTGTTACATCCCGGTCGGAAAGAATATTGACGCTGACCTTATTGGGGTTATTGATGATATTCCAAAATTCGCTGATGAGATGTTCCGGGTCTGGCAGATCAACCGTGTGCAGAGACTTGTCTCGATATTCTTCCTCCCCCAACAGGATGATGCCGCCGATGGTATTGGCAAAGGCGGAGTATGTCTCCCAAATGCTGCGGGGCAGACCGCCCAGGGCCTTCTTTGCCTCGATACGATTGTTCTCTTTATATTTTTCAATGTGGGTGAGATCGATCATTGCGGTTGCTCCTTACTCCAAGAACCTGGACGCTATTGTGAAACTGTCTTGTTCATGGTGCGGCCTTGAGTATGTATTGCTTTAGCTGTTCGATCGCCTATCCGCGCCTGCGGCGATTGAATCAGAGGCACATTAAAACACCTTTTCATATACCACCCGCACGGGATCCCGTTCAGCGCCGTCGGTAAGACGGATGGCGCCCCGGAGGGTGTAGCCTCTGGATTCCAGAAGAGCCTGCATGGGCTTGTTTCGGGGGTGGGTGTCGCAGCGGACAGAGGTGCAGCCGGAGCCAAGGGCCAGATCCTCCCCAAGCTGCATCATCTCGTTGGAAAGGCCTCGGCCCCGGTAGGGGGCGGCCACGGCGACCCGGTGCAGGGTGCCGTAAGGCTCGTGGGC
Source organism: Oscillospiraceae bacterium (assembly GCA_021202795.1). Classification (GTDB taxonomy): domain Bacteria; phylum Bacillota; class Clostridia; order Oscillospirales; family Oscillospiraceae; genus CAJOIG01. The sequence continues at coordinate 5,847 of JAJQCH010000053.1, read as the reverse complement.
CAGAAAAGCGTCCTCCAGAGGAGCGTAATCCGCTTCCGGGGTCAGATACAGGCTGATGCACCCGGCGGGACTACCCTGATGGGTGAACAGCCAGCATCCTCCGGCGGCGATGTCCCGGAGAAAGACATCCGGGTTCGGGAAATTGTCCTGCCACTGGGGAACGCCCTGCTCCCGCAGATAATCCCCGCCTTGGCGGGCGATGGACATGAGCGCGTCCATATCTGACTCCGTGGCCCGGCGGCAGTCGTATTGAAGCCGCTCTCTGCCGGTAAGGCGGAGGACGGTCTCCCGCTCCTCTTTGGTTTGGGGTTGGAAGGCGGCAAACATATCCGGCCTGCGTTCCTGGGTGCGGATGAGCTGCTGCTCCCGCCGCCAGACGTCCACGTCCCGGTGGTTGCCGGTGCGCAAAATTTCCGGCACGGCCATGCCCTCCCACACCTCCGGGCGGGTGTATTGGGGGTATTCCAAAAGGCCGTCCCAATGGCTCTCGCCCATATAGCAGGCCGGGTCTGACAGCACGCCGGGGAGCAGACGGCACACGCTGTCCGCAATGGCCATGGCGGGGATCTCCCCGCCGGTCAGGACGAAGTCTCCGATGCTCATCTCCTCATCGCAGCAGCGCTGGATGAACCGCTCGTCTACCCCCTCATAGTGGCCGCACACCAGCACCAGATGGTCATAATCCGCCGCCAGGCGGCGGGCCTGGCCCTGGTCGAAGCGGGTTCCCTGGGGGGACATATAGATGACCCGGCGTTTCCGATCGCCAGCCTGGGCGGTGACGTGGTCAAGACAGGCCTTCAGCGGCTGGGCCATCATGACGCAGCCCCACCCGCCCCCGTAGGGGTAGTCGTCCACCTGCTGCTGCTTGTTGGTGGTGAAGTCCCGGATTTGGACGCAGTTTATCTCTATCAGGCCCTTCTTTTCCGCCCGTCCCAGGATGGAGGAGGACATCATGGCGTCCACCGCCTGGGGAAACAGGGTCAGTATGTCGATTCGCATAGACATGATTTATCTCACCATAATATAAGACAGGCGGGAGCATGGACTCCCGCCGTTTGTTTTACATTCCTTCAATTAATCGAACGGTGACAATTCCCGCGTCGGGGTCTTTTTTCAGCACGAAGGCGGGGACGTCAGGAATTAAAATCTCCCGCTGACCCCGAACCACCAGCACGCTGGCGGCGGGTTCGCTCAGCACATCCTCCAGCACGCCCAGGACATTGCCTGCCTCGTCCATCACCTGCGCGCCGAGAATGTCCTGGATGAACACGGAACCTTCCGGCAGTCGGGCCTCAGCCCGGTCGATGAAGATGGTCTTGCCCTTCAGGGTCATGGCGGCGTTCACGTCCTCATACCCCTCCAGGGCGGCAATGCACATGGTTTTCTGCACCCGGCAGGAACGGACGGCCACCGCCGCTCCGTCGATATAAAAGTGGGAAAAGCGGGTCAAAAACGCCGGCTCGTCCGCCCAGGGCTGTATTTTCACCTGGCCCTGAACGCCGTGGGTGCTGACGATTTGACCGGCCTCCAGATAAGGCTTTTTCAATCCAGGATCTCTACGGAGATGCGCTGGCCCTGGCGCTGGGCTACGGCCTTCATCAGCGTCCGAATCTGACGCACGATGCGGCCCTTGCGGCCTATGACCTTGCCCATATCTCCATCGGCCACCCGTACCTCAAACACGGTGGTGCCGCCGGATACGCGTTCGTCCACCGTGACCTGCTCCGGGTAATCCACCAGGCTTTGTATGATGTAGGTCAGAAGTTCCTTCATTGGACGGCTCCCGGCCTTATTCCGCCTGCTGGGCCTGCTGCGCCTCCGCCAGCTTCAGAAGTCCACGGACGGTGTCGGTGGGCTGTGCGCCGCAGGAAATCCAGTATTTTGCCCGCTCCAGGTCGATATGAACGGCGGCAGGGGTGGCCATGGGGTCATAGGTACCCAGCTCCTCGATGTTCCGGCCATCGCGGGGAGAGCGGCTGTCCGCCACCACGATACGGTAGAAGGGATTTTTCTTCGCACCCTGCCGTTTCAGTCTGATCTTTACCATTGCTTTGTCCTCCAAATAATATATTGTTTGTGTTTTATTAGAGTCTGTATCCACAGGCTCCTATTCAAAAATCCTTTTCGGATATTGAAGCAAGTTGATTAAAAACCGAGAATTCCGGTTCTTTTGCCCATGCGGCGGCCCTTTTTCGAGCCGGACATCTGCTTGACCATGGCGTTCATGGCGTCGAAGCTCTTTAAAAGCCGGTTTATCTCCACCACGCTGGTGCCGGAGCCTGCGGCAATGCGCTTTTTGCGGCTGGCGTTCAGGATGGAGGGATTGTCCCGTTCCTTTTGGGTCATGGAAAGGATAATGGCCTCCGTCTGGGCCATGGCCTTGGTGTCTATTTTGGCGCCTTTGAGCTGCCGGGCATCCAAGCCGGGAACCATGGCGGCCAGGTCTTCGATGGAACCCATGTCCTTCATGGAGCGGAGCTGCTCCAGGTAATCCTGGAGGGTGAAGCGGTTTTTCATCAGCTTGTCCGCCATCTCGGCGGCTTTTTTCTGGTCTACCGCCTGCTCGGCCTTCTCGATGAAAGTCAGTACGTCGCCCATGCCCAAAATACGGCTGGCCATGCGATCGGGGTGGAATACCTCGATGGCGTCCAGCTTCTCCCCGGTTCCGACGAATTTCACAGGCTTTCCTGTGACGGCCCGGACAGACAGGGCCGCGCCGCCTCTGGCGTCGCCGTCCAGCTTCGTGAGCATGACGCCGGTGATGCCCAGTGCCTCGTCAAAGGCGGAGGCGGCGTTTACCGCGTCCTGGCCGGTCATGGCGTCCACGGCCAGCAAAATCTCCGCCGGGTCTATGGCGGCCTTGATGTTTTTCAGCTCCTCCATCAGCGCTTCGTCCACATGGAGGCGTCCGGCGGTGTCCAGAAATACAACGTCGTTCCCGTGGCGGCGGGCGTGTTCCACGGCGGCCTTGGCGATGTCCACCGGGTTTGTCTGGCCCATCTGGAACACAGGCACGCCCACCTGACCGCCCACGGTCTCAAGCTGTTTGATGGCGGCGGGGCGGTATATGTCGCAGGCGGCCAGCAGGGGCCGCTTGTTCTGGTGCTTTTTGACCCAGGCGGCCAGCTTTGCTGTGTTGGTGGTCTTGCCTGCGCCCTGGAGGCCCACCACCATCACCACGCTGGGGACTCTGGAGGAGTAGTTGAGCTTCACGGCCTGTCCGCCCATCAGGGCGGTCATTTCCTCGTTCACGATCTTTATAACCATCTGAGCGGGGTTCAGGCTCTCCAAAATCTCCGTGCCGGTGGCCTTTTCCGTGACGGTGTTCACGAAGTCCTTGACCACCTTGTAGCTCACGTCCGCCTCCAGGAGAACCATGCGAACCTCCTTCATGGCGGTTTTTACGTCCGCCTGGGTCAGACGGCCCTTGCCCCGGAGCTTTTTGAAGATATTGTTCAGTTTTTCCGAAAGACTTTCAAAAGCCATGCTATATCACTCCAAATTGTCCAGCCGGGCCAGAAGGGCGCGGCTGCGCTCGTCATCCGGCAGGAGAGACGCCAAATCCCTGTGAAGCGCCTGTATCTGCCCGCGTCGTTCCAGATAGCGGTGAACGAGGCCGGTTTTTGCCTCGATGTCCTGCAGGGCGGTCTCCGCCCGGCGGAGGATGTCCCATACCCCCTGGCGGCTCAGGCCGCCAAGCTGGGCGATCTCCGAAAGGGAGTAGTCCTCGTTCCAGTGCAGATCACAGTATTCCCGCTGCTTTTCCGTCAGAAGCTCCCCGTAAAAATCCAGCAGGAGGGAGCGATCCAGGGGTGTGCTTTCCATGCTGAAAGAGCCTCCCTATCAAGTAAAAACGCTTTACAGCCCATATATCATACACCTATAAATCGGCGCTGTCAAGTATTTTTCCCAAACAGGGGACGGGGCCGCTGTATATTCCCCGGAAAAGAGGGGTAAGATTGCAGATATGGAAATGATTCGTAATGAACGCCTGGCCAGATGGGGCGAACAAGCGGCCAGGAGCATCCCCATCACCGGCACTGTCTCCGCCCGAAGCGCCGAACGGCGGCTGCGGGAGGCCATGGGCCGGGTAACAGACAGAAGCCGGGACGAGAAGGCCCCGGCCTGGTATGCGGACAATGAATATCTGGCCCGGCGGGAGGGCGGTCTGGCAGCCCAGGCGTTTCATAACGCCGGACGGCTGCGCCGCGGCCCGGACGGGGCGGCGCTGGTCACGCTTTGCCGGCAGCTTGTGCAGGCAGGCCCTATCACAGAGGAGCGCGTGGAGGAGTTCCTCACAGGGGCCAGGCACACCGACGTCCTGCCGGAAAATGAGGCCGCCCTGGTGGGGGCGGCGCTGCGGATGGCGGTGATTCAGGAGCTGGGCAGGGAGGATATGGACGGAGCCGGGGCCGGGGAGCTGTTCACCAGCCTGCGAACGCTTTCGGAGCTTGACCTGACACAGGCTCTGGAGCGCTCCGACCCGGTGGACGCCCTGCTGCGGCAGGACGACGTATACCCTCAAATGGACGAGGAGAGCCGCGCCATGTACCGGGCGCGGTGTCAGCGCCTGGCAAAGAAGCACGGCGTCTCCGCCGTCAAGGAGGCCCAGACCGCCCTGGATGAGGGCCTGCACGACTATCTCTTTCCCCAGACGAAGCGCACCGGGGCCGGATATATTGCCGTTCAGGTGACGCTGACGGTTCTGTTGTCCCTGTGGGCGGGCATTGCCTCCGGGTGGCTTTGGACGGCGGCGCTGGTGCTGTTTCCCGTGTCGGAGCTGGTGCGGTCTGTGATGGACGGGACGCTGCTGCGTGTGGTGAAACCCCGGCGGCTGCCCCGGCTGGAGCTGAAGGAGGGCGTTGGCCCGGAGGGACGGACGGTGTGCGCCGTTTCCTGCCTGCTGACGGACGGCGAGACCGGCCCGGCCCTGACAAAGCGGCTGGAGGAATACCGCCTGGCCAGCCGGGACTGCGGGGAGGAGCTGCTGTTCGCCATCCTGGCCGACCTGCCGGACGGCAGAACCTATCCCGGCCCGGACGGGGCGGAGCGGCTGGAATCGCTGCAATCCGCCATCGACGGCTTAAATCAGACCTATGGGGGCGGCTTCTTCCTGCTCCACCGCCGTCCCGTGTGGGACGAGCGGGAGAAGCTGTTCACCCCCTGGGAGCGAAAGCGGGGCGCGGTGCTGGAGCTGGCCCGTCTGGTGCGGGGAAAGGCCAGTGCTCTTCAATGCCTTGCGGGGGATGAAAAGGAGCTTCACGCCCGGTATATCCTGTGCCTGGACGGGGACACCCGGCTGGTGCCGGGAGCGGCCCGCTCTCTTATCGGCGCGGCCATGCACCCGCTGAACCGGCCCGTGGTGGAAAAAGGTACGGTGGTCAGGGGCCACGGCGTTCTCCATCCCCGGATGTCCGTGGAGCTTGAAAAGGCCCTGGCCACGGATTTTGCCCGGATATGGGCGGGCCAGGGCGGCACGGATCCCTACGGCGCGCCCACAGGGGAGCTGTTTACCGACCTGTTCGACCGGGGCGGATTTTCCGGCAAGGGGGTCATCGACGCGGGGGCGTATCTTGCCTGCCTGGAAAACCGCTTTGGGGACAATCGCGTCCTGAGCCACGACGCCCTGGAGGGGGCCTATCTCCGGGGAGCCTACCTGGGGGACGTGGAGCTGACGGACGGTGCCCCGGTGACGGCGGGGGCCTGGTTTCGACGGATGCACCGCTGGGTGCGGGGAGACTGGCAGAACCTTCCCTGGCTGTTCCGGGCCGGACAGGGCCTGACGGCCCTGGATAAATGGCGGCTGTTCGACAGTCTGCGCCGGAGCCTGGTGGCGCCGGGGGCGCT
>JAJQCH010000016.1 GCA_021202795.1 Oscillospiraceae bacterium | reverse complement strand
TTCATCACTATGGATATTCTTTTTACTATTGCAGTTTCATTTTACAATGCGCCTACATATTTTCTTCAGGAAATCATTTTGTTTCTGCGAGAGGAGTGTTTTCTTGGCGAAAAACAAAGCACAGCCGGCCATGAGCCGGGCGCTGGTGAGAAGGGAGACTATCTCCGGTTATATCTTCATGATCCCCAGCCTGATTTTTTTCGTGGGATTTGTCATTATTCCCATGATTTCCTGTATCTACACCTCCTTTTTCGACGCCAACCTGACTGCCAACGGGCAGGACACCTTTATCGGTTTCGGAAACTATGTGGAGTTGTTCCAGGACGAGGTCTTTCGCAAGGCGTTGCTGAACACCTTTATCATCGTGGTGGTCAGCGTACCCATTACCTGCGTGTTTTCCCTGTGGGTGTCCTCAGTCATATATAAGCTGAGAGGCCCCCTGCTCAGCGCGTTCCGCTGCATCTTCTACCTCCCTGTCGTCACCGGTTCCGTGGCTGTCACCGTGGTTTGGAAGTGGATCTATAATTACCGCACCGGCGTACTCAACGGCGTACTCACAAGTTTGGGCATTATCGATAGCAACGTCAACTGGTTGGGCAATCCCAATACCGCTCTGGCCTGTATTATCGTGATCCTGCTGACTACCTCTGTGGGCCAGCCTATCGTACTCTACGTTTCCGCGCTTGGCAACGTGGATAATACCCTTGTCGAGGCCGCCCAGGTGGACGGTGCCACCGATCTTCAGGTGTTCTGGCGGATCAAGTGGCCCCAGATGATGCCGACTACCCTGTACATCCTGGTGATCACCACCATCAACAGCTTCCAGTGCTTCGCCCTGATCCAACTGCTGACATCCGGCGGCCCCACCAATTCTACGAATACTGTCATGTATTACATCTATTACACCGCATTCAAACTTTATCGTTTGGGCTACGGCAACGCCATGGGTGTGATACTGGCTATCTTCATTGCGTTGCTGTCTGCCCTGCAGTTCAGACTGGCCAGGGAAAGATAGGGGGTGCAGATATGAATTCAGGCGTAAAGCACACCAGCGTATACAAGGTCATTTCGCTGATAATTCTGGTCATCCTGGCCATTTTGTTCTTGTTCCCTCTGTATTGGATCATCACCGGTGCGTTCAAACCCACCACGGATATCTATTCCGCGGAAACGGTATGGTGGCCGTCCCAGTGGGTACTCAGAAACTTCCGGGAGCTGTTCTCCAGCCGTTCTGCACCCCTGTTCCAGATCGGCTCCCTGACCGGTCCCACTGTTCCCGCCGCCATTCGCTGGCTGATCAACACCGTGTTCATGGCGGTCATGGCCATGCTGCTCACCTGCGTCACTGCCACTATGGCCGGCTATGCTCTGGCGAAGAAGCGTTTCGTTGGTCGCAATGTGGTGTTTACTCTGATTGTGTGCGCGATGGCGCTGCCAAAGCAGGTCATTTTGATCCCGCTGATTCGCGAGATCTCTGCACTGGGGCTGTATAATAACCTGTGGGCAGTTATTTTTCCCACCGTCGGCTGGCCCTTCGGCGTGTTCCTGATGAGGCAGTTCTCTGAGAGTATTCCCGGCGAAATGCTGGAGGCTGCCCGCATTGATGGCGCAAGCGAAGCGCGCACCTTCACGCAGATTGTGCTGCCCATGGTCAAGCCCGGTATAGGCGCCCTGGCCATCTTCACATTCATCAACAGTTGGAACGATTACTTCATGCAGTTGATCATGCTCACCAGCAGCAGCAACTATACCATATCTGTTGGTATCGCAACCCTGCAGGGTGAAAGCTCCACCGACTTCGGCATCCTTATGGCCGGTGCGGCGCTGGCCGCCGTACCCATCATCATCGTGTTCCTGATCTTCCAGAAGTACTTCACCCAGGGTATCACCATGGGTGCAGTCAAGGGCTGACCCGGAATAATCGCACGTCCCAATATTCAACTTCAACCTCCGGCGGCTACTCCATTACCATAGCCGCCGGGGGCAAATAAAAGGAGGAAAACAAGCCGTCAGGCCGGCGGTGCGACAGTGTGGAGACCTGTCGTAATGTCGTGGGAGTTTTGCTCTCCCACGGCGAGGAGGAGTCTGCGGAGGCGGTTCCTTCACGGCTGAGAAAAAGTGGCAACTCTGAGGCTGAGAAACATCGTCAAAACCTATCCTGGATCCACCGAACCCACAGTGCATGATGTCAATCTGGAGATCGCAGACAAGGAATTCATCGTTCTGGTCGGCCCCTCTGGCTGCGGCAAGTCTACGACCCTGCGGATGATTGCAGGTCTGGAGGAAATCACCAGCGGTGAGCTGTATATTGGCGACAAGCTGGTCAATAATGTGGAGCCGAAGGATCGGGATATTGCCATGGTCTTCCAGAGCTATGCTCTGTATCCCCATATGACGGTATATGAAAACATGGCCTTCTCCCTGAAGCTGAAAAAGGTACCTAAGGATGAGATCGACAAACGGGTACGCTGGGCGGCGGAGATACTGGACATTACCGACTACCTGGAACGTAAGCCCAAGGCGCTGTCCGGCGGCCAGCGCCAGCGTGTGGCCATCGGTCGCGCCATCGTGCGCGAACCGAAGGTATTCCTGATGGATGAACCGCTATCCAACCTGGACGCCAAGCTGCGCAACCAGATGCGTGCTGAGATCATCAAGCTGCGCAAGAACGTTGATACCACATTTATCTACGTTACTCACGACCAGACTGAGGCCATGACGTTGGGCGACCGTATCGTCGTTATGAGGGATGGCTGGATCCTGCAGATCGGTACCCCGCAGGAGGTCTTTGAGCATCCTGCCAACATCTTTGTGGCCGGCTTTATCGGAATGCCGCAGATGAACTTTTTTGATGCGGAGCTGGTGAAGGATGGCGCAGGCCATCATCTGGTGTGCAACGACGCGAAGATCGCCCTGTCTGAGCGCATCCAAAGCGCATTGGCCGCAAAAGGTTACGAAAGCCGCAAGGTCACAGCAGGCTGCCGTCCTGAGCATATGGTGATGAAAGCCGCCGGTGAAGACACTATGGAGGCGGTCGTGGATGTGAGCGAAATGATGGGCAGTGAGATCCATCTGCACGTTACCTGCCACGATCGGGATGTGGTGGTGCGTATCCCTACCACCGAGCTGGAAGCTCACCAGCGCGGCGGGCTGGAGTATGGTACCCATATCCAGATCTCTTTCCCCGGCGATCTGATTCATCTGTTCGATCCTGAGAGCGAGGAAAACCTGCTGTGATTTTTCCGTTCCGACGGGAAAACCGGTTCGCTCCGGCTTGACTTTTACCTGGAAAGCGCATATGATATGCTGTTGGACGGGGTGCGGGAAGCTGCTTCCCGCACCCCAATTTTATATTGTTTATCACATGATGTTGCGTGATGGGCAGTTTGTCAATATGGAAAAGAGGAAAAATACATGAAAGACATCAGCAAGTATCAGGGCATCATCCCTGCATTCTATGCCTGCTATGATGAGAAGGGCAATATCTCCCCGGAAAGGGTGCAGGCGCTGACCCGGCACCTGATGAAGAAGGGCGTCAAGGGCGTCTATGTGGGAGGATCCTCCGGCGAGTGCATCTACCAGTCCGTGGAGGAACGGAAAACGGTGCTGGAGAATGTGATGACAGCCGCAGAGGGCCGGCTGACGGTAATCGCCCATATGGCCTGCAACAGCACGCGGGACTCTGTAGAACTGGCGCGTCATGCCGAGAGTCTGGGCGTAGATGCCATCGCTGCCATTCCCCCAATTTACTTCCACCTGCCGGAACATGCTATTGCCGCCTATTGGAATGCCATAAGCGCCGGTGCGCCCAATACCGACTTTATCATCTACAACATCCCCCAGCTTGCCGGTGTGGCGCTGACCATGCCGCTGCTCAGGGAAATGCTGAAAAATCCAAATGTCATAGGCGTCAAGAACTCCTCCATGCCCGTGCAGGATATCGAGATGTTCGAGGACGAGGGTACCCGTGGCGGACGTACCTTCGTGGTCTTTAACGGGCCGGACGAACAACTGATCTCCGGGCTTATCATGGGCGCGGACGGAGGCATCGGCGGCACATACGCCGTGATGCCGGAGCTGATGCTGAGGATGTATGACCTGGTGAAAAATGACGGTGATCTGAATGAGGCGCGCGCCATCCAGTACAGCGTGGACAACATCATCTACGCCCTGTGTGCTACCCAAGGCAATATGTATGCGACGATCAAGGAAGTGCTGCGCCGCCGCGAGGGCCTGGATTTGGGCGGTGTGCGTGAGCCGTTGTATAATCTGCAGCCGGAGGATATGCCCCAGGTAGACAAGTGCGTGGAGCTGATCGATGCGGCTATGGCCAGGTGGATTCGGTAAACGCCGGGAAGAGAGCATCCGACAAAACCATGGAGAGAGGGACTTGGCATCCTTCTCTCCATGATTTTTGAACAAGGCGGTTACTATAAAGCATAAAGCTTTGATTTTCAGCTCAAATGATTTTACAGGCACATCCCTCCGTCGGAGACAATCGCCTGGCCGGTGATGGCGCGGGATTCGTCGCTGGCGAGAAACAGGAGGATGCTGGCCTGATCCTCTGCTGTTGCAAAGGGGATGGTCATGTCCATGTGGCGCTCTGTGGTGGCGAGGAAATCCTTGTCGTACAGGGCGTCCTCCCGTCCGTCCATTCGAGGTACCAGGGTTGGGCCTGGGCAAAGGGCATTGCAGCGTATGCCCCGGCCCGCGTATTGCAGGGCAATGTTTTTCGTCATAGCGATAACGGCGGCCTTGGCCGCAGAATAGCTGACCCCGGCGTTGCCGTATACCCCCGCGATGGCGGAGAGATTCACAATAACGCCGCTGCCTTGAGATTCCATAATGGGCAGGGCGGCCCGGCAGAAGCGCAGCACGGCGGTCTGGTTCAGCTCTATCATCCGCTGCCACATCTCGTCCGTGCATTTGGCGGTGGTCATGTGTTGGTCGCCGTCCCCGGCGTTGTTGACCAGCACGTCGAGGCGGCCAAAGCGCTCCAGAGCGCAGCTAAACACGTTGTCACAGTCGGCCTGGCTGGTCACGTCACCCGGTACAGCGAGGCACACGCCCCCGGCGGCCTCCAGCTCTGCTGCCAGCGCCTCCAGCGGCTCCCGCCGCCGGGCGGTCAGAATCAGTTTGGCCCCCTCGCCGGCGAAGCGCCTTGCCGCAGCGGCCCCAATGCCGGAGCTGGCCCCGGTGATCAGGACGGTCTTATTTTCCAGTCTGTTACCCATAACGGCCTCCTTATCGGATGGAGATGGCTGCGGCGAAGGCGTCGTTATTGGCGTCTCCCAGGGTGCCGCCGCCCTTGGCGCAGTCGCCCACCACATAGACATCCTCCGGGTACTGAGCCAGCAGGGCGTCGGCCAAGGCCCTGTCCGGGGTGACGCCCAGGGCGATCACATAGCTGTCTCCCGGATAGACCTGCCCGCTGGCGGTATGTACGCCTTTCTCGTCGAAGGAGACGATGGTCTCCCCGCCCACGCGCTTAACGTTATATTGGTCGAGCTGGTGGTTTATCTCGATGTGGTTGAACACCGGCATTTCCGCTGCCCATTTTTCCACCGGCGGACGGCCCAGTACGGTCACATCCCTGCCCTCTATGGCCAGCATGACGGCACATTCCAGCCCTACGATGCCACCGCCGCAGACGACGACCTTTTGACCCACCGGCTTTGTGTGCAGCTCGCAGTCCGCTACGGAGATGACTTTTGGCCCGTCGATGCCGGGCAGCGGGGGATGGACGAACCGGGAGCCGGTGGTGACGATGACCGCATCCGGGTTCTCCGCCTCTACCAATTCCGGGGTTACGGCAGTGTTATATAGTATCCTGGCCCCGCACTGCTCTGTCTGGCGGATGTCCCATTGGAGATAGAGGCGCATATACTCCTTAAAGGGGGCCGCCGCCGCAATGTTCAGCAGACCGCCCAGCCTGTTCGATTTCTCGTACAGCGTGACGTCGTGCCCATCTGGGCGCAGGTCTGGGCCGCCATCATGCCCGCTGCGCCGCCGCCGATGACCATGACCTTTTTCTTCGACCCGGCCAGGGCGGACAGATCTAACTTTTTCCAAGCAGGGGGTTGATGGCGCAGCGCATACTGGTGCCGTAGTTGTTGGCGTTGCCGCACCAGTCGCAGCGGGTGCAGGGACGCACCTGCTCCGCCTGCCCCCGCAGGCTTTTGTGTATGAGATCTCCGTCCGCCATGTACGCCTTTGCCATGACCACGATGTCCGCCTGCCCGGCGGCGATGATGTCCTCCGCCTCCTGGAGACTGGTGATGTTTCCCACCACTGCCACGGGGATGTTAAGCCGCTTTTTCGCCTCCGCCGCGAAGGTCACGTTCAGCCGTCGGCCCTTGAAATAGGTGGGGATGGTATAGGTAGAGCCGTAATTGAAAAAGATATTCCCCCGTGAGACGTGGATGATGTCCACATACCGCTGGGCGCGCTCCATGAATTGCAAAGATTCTTCAAGTTGTAAGCCGTCCGGGGTGTCCTCCTGGGCGGAGACCCGGCACTCGATGACCATGTCCGGCACGGCGGCCCGCACCGCCGCCAGCACTTCCAGGGGGAAGCGCATACGGTTTTCCAGGCTGCCGCCGTATTCGTCCGTTCTGTGGTTGGAGGCGGGGGAGAGGAACTGGGCCAGGAGATTGTTGTGGGCGCAGTGAATCATTAAGATACGAAGCCCCGCCTTCTGACAGCGGACGGCGCACTGGACATACTGCTCCCGGATATAGTCCATGTCCACCCGGTTCATAGGCTTGATATACCCCAGCGGCCCGCCGTTTAAGGGAACGTCCGAGGGGGCAAGAGCCGGTACATTCGGGTCGCCGCCGGAGCCGCGTCCCGCGTGGGCCAGCTCGATGGACAGCTCCGCCCCGTGATCTCGCGCCGTGCGGACAAGCTGCTCCATGCCGTGAATACAGCGGTCGGCGGTGACGTTCAGCTCGCAGATCCAGGCGCTGGAATTGCTGTGTACCACCGGGGTATTGCCGATAGTCAGATAGGAGACCCCGGTGTCCGCCTGCCAGGCCACATAGTCCAGCATTTCCTGGGTCACTTCTCCCTCCGGGGAGCATTTCAGTACCACCGTGGGGGCGTATTCCAATCGGTTTTTCAGCGTTACGCCCCGTATTTTCAGGGGCTGGAATACATGAGGATATAAATCGTTTTTCAGCATGGAAATCTTCTCCCTTTATGATTTTCTGTCAGAATAGTAACACATCTTCCCGCCAAATGGAAATACAACCTTCGCAAAGGGGTATATGATAATTCATATACCGAAAGAGCTATCTGGGCGGCAGGGTAGAGACATAGGCCGTGGCAAGCTCTCGCTCCTGCAGGAAAAACTGGGCGACGATCTCATAAAATTGCAGGGCTGCCTGGCTCAGGCGCACGCCGTCTCGGCGAACCAGTCCCAGCCGGGCGGGGGGCAGTTCCTCCCGGATGCGGAGGCAGGCAAGCTCCAGCCCCGGCTCCCGGTGTAGCAGCTTTAAAAAATTGGACACGGGCGCGATGGAAACTCCGCCCCCCTGGAGGGCCATGCTGACCTCCACCCGGTTGTCGTCGCAGAAAAAGCGCTGGTTGGGACGGAGACGGCCCGCGTGGGTCAGGTCGCCAATCAGCTCCCCGTCATCGCGGGAGAGGTTGCATATCAGCGGCTGACCGTCCAGCTCCCGCAGAGAGATTATCTTTTTTGCCGCCAGGGGATGATTTTTGGATAGCTGCACAATCCGCTCGCAGCGGTCAAACTCGATGTATTCCAGCCCCTGAAGGGGCGGTGTGCCGAAGATGAAGCCAAAATCTGCACTCCCGTTCAGGACCCATTCCACAACCTCGTCGTTCCGACAGTGGAGCTGCCGGAAGTACACGCCGGGATGCCGGGACAGAAACTCGTTCAGCAGACTTCCCATCAGATCCACGATGGCGCTGACCACCCGCACCTGTTCGTCTGCCTGACGTTCCGCCTCCCGCAGAGTGGTCACGGCCTGGTCGAGCTGGCTTAAAATACCGTCCACATAGTCTAAAAACAGCCGTCCTGTGGGCGTGAGCTTTATTTTTCCCTTCCGTCGATCGAACAGGGAAACCCCCAGCTCCTCCTCCAGTCGTTTCAGACTGGTTGACAGATTTGGCTGGGCCACATAAAGAATCTCTGACGCCTTGGAGATGTTCTCCAGCCGGGCGATGGTCTGAAAATATTGTAATTGCAGTATGTCCATGGTATCACCTCCTGGACATTGTTTCACAGAGCGGAGGGAAAGGGAACGGCTCATTATATAAAAAACCATAGGTCGATTGTAAAATGAAGTTGAACACCTAAAAAATCCATAGCGATTGAAT
>JAJQCH010000089.1 GCA_021202795.1 Oscillospiraceae bacterium | reverse complement strand
TTCATCACTATGGATATTCTTTTTACTATTGCAGTTTCATTTTACAATGCGCCTATAAAAATAAAAGGAGCGAAAAGATATGAGCAATGTAATGGTGTTTGACCATCCACTCATCCAGCACAAGCTGTCCATCCTGCGGGATGAGAAGACCAACGTCAAGGAATTTCGTGAGCTTATCAGCGAGATCGCCCAGCTTATGTGCTATGAGGCCACGCGCGACCTGCCCCTGGAGGAGGTTCAGGTGCAGACCCCCGTGGACGTGGCTACCTGCCGCCGCATCGCGGGGAAAAAACTGGCTGTGGTACCAATTTTACGGGCCGGGCTTGGCATGGTGGACGGCATGGTGGCCATGATGCCAAACGTGAAGGTTGGCCACATTGGCCTGTTTCGCGACCCGGAGACGCTGGAGCCGGTGAAGTATTACTTCAAAATGCCCCCCGACATCGCGGAGCGTGACGTTATCATCGTTGACCCCATGCTGGCCACCGGCGGCAGCGCTTCGGCGGCGGCCACATTTTTAAAGGAGGTGGGCGTGAAGAACATCAAGCTCATGTCCATCATCGGCGCACCGGAGGGCGTGGAGGCCATGCAGGCCGCCCACCCGGACGTGGACATCTTTGTCGCCGCCCTGGACGACCACCTGAACGACCACGGTTATATCGTCCCCGGTCTGGGCGACGCGGGGGACAGAATCTTCGGCACCAAATAATCGCTGAAGCGCCGCCTTTTTTATAGGAATTCGTGTGATTTATATCGGGAGGCCGACAATGTCCAAGGAGAGAGTGCTTCAGGGCGGAAAGTCCCGCAGCGCGGCTTACGGGGCGCTGAATGGAGCGTATTGGATGCTGTACTGCGTGGCGGTGAGCTATGCGGGCGTATTTTTGCTGGATCGGAACTATTCCAGCAGCCAAATTGGCGCAATCATCGCGGCGGGCTATGTGCTGGGTCTGCTGCTGCAATCCGCAGCCGCGCCGCTGGCCGACCGGGCGGGCCGCGCCCCGGTGGCGGTTATGACGGTAGAAGCCGCCGGAATCGCCCTGACCCTGCTGGTTCTGATGCATTCGCCGGAGAAGGGCCTATTCCTGACAGCGACATTCACCGTGCTGATAGCGCTGGTGGTCTCCATCCAGCCGCAGGTGAACGCTTTTACCTTTTATCTGGAGCGGTTCGGAACGGAAATCCCCTTCGGCCTGTGCCGGGGCGTTGGCTCCGCGTCCTACGCGGCGCTGTCCGCCGTCATGGGTCTGCTGACGGTTCGGGTGGGCATCCTGTCCATCCCGGCAGCGGGACTTATCGTAGCGGCTCTGTTTCTGTTTTTGATGCTTCTGTTCTGCCGGGCCGGAATCCCCCCGCGCCGCCCCAGAAGCCCAAGTGGACGGAGAGTGACGGTGAAAAGCGAGGCCTTTCGGCCTATGCTAGGCGGTACCGCAGCTTTCTGTTTTTGCTGGGCGGGATGGCGTTGATATTTTTCGGCCACTCTTTCTTTTTGAATTTCACCATCCAAATCGTGAACGGCGTAGGCGGAAACAGCGCGGACATGGGCGTTCTAAACGCCTATATTGCTGTGCTGGAGCTTCCGGGAATGTGGATGTTCGACCGGCTGCGGCGAAAATATTCCTGCACCGGAATGCTGAAATTTGCCGGTGTATTCTTCGCCGTGAAAAACACACTGATATTCGCCGCAGGTTCCATGCTGGGACTGTACGGGGCTACCTTTTTCCAGGCCCTGTCCTATCCCCTGTTCATCCCCGCCTCTGTGCGCTATGTGGGCGAACATATGGATCTGAAGGACATGAACAAATCCCAATCCCTTCTTACGGCCATGATAACCATTGGCAACATCTGCGTCTCCGCCGTGGGCGGCTTCCTTATCGACGGCGCGGGTCTGAAGATCGCTCTGGCCGTAGCCGCCGCCTGCACCATTGCCGGCGCGGCAGTTCTTTTGCTTGGCATGAAAAAAGACAAGGCGGACGCGATTTCTAACTAGGAGGTTATTTCCATGAAGCATATCCTTATCATTGGCGGCGGAGCGGCGGGCCTTGCCTGCGCCGTGGCGGCGGCCCAGGCCGGGGCCGGGGTGACAGTGCTGGAAAAGCGCGGCTCCGCCGGAGGCAATGGGCGCTATGCCGAGGGTGTGTTCGGCGCGGGCAGCCGCCTGCAAAAGCGGAACAACATCGTCGCCGACCCGGACGTTTTGTTCCGGGAGGCCATGGAATTTTCTCACTGGAAGGCGGATGGACGGCTGACAAGGGCGCTGATAGACGCCTCCGGCCCTACTGTGGACTGGCTGACAGACATGGGGGTTCCCTTTACACGGGTACTGCACCATATGCCGAACCAGTCGCCGGAGGTGTTTCACATGGCCTATCCCGCCCCCACTGGGGCGCGGGTCATGGAGGTGCTGAAAGCCCAGTGCGCCGCCCTGGGGGTTGACATCCGCCTGAACGCCCGGTGCCTTTCCCTGACCATAGAAAACGGCGCAATCACCGGTGCAGAAGCGGAGGTAGACGGCAAACGCGTCGCGCTCCAGGCGGACAGCATACTCATCGCCACCGGGGGCTTTGCCGGAGACCCGGACAAAATGCGTGCCATGATTCCCGGCTGCGATCCGGGGGCCTATATGCACCTGAAGGGGATTCCCATGGCCGGGGACGGCCTGACTCTGGCGGAGGACGCCGGAGCCTCCATCGTGAAGGATATCGCCATCGAGGGCTGCGCCCCGGTATTCCAGGGCCGAAGCGAAATCACCGGCCTGATACGCCGGGAGGACTGCCTTTGGGTCAACGCCCTGGGCCGCCGCTTCTGTGATGAGAGCATATGCCAGAACTTCATTCTGGGCCAGAACGCCGTGGCCCGCCAGCCGAGAAAAATGTGCTGGGCCATTCTGGACAGCGAAGCTCTCCGCCGGGCCTATGAGGGCCTGCCTCCCATGATGGCAGATCCCTCTGTCACCGAAAACGGCATGACCGAGCTATACACAGCGCTGGAAAAGGAGCTTGCCGCCGGAAATATCTTTCAGGGAAACAGTCTGGAAGATCTAGCCCAGGCCGCCGGAATCGACCCGAATACGCTGACCCAGGAAGTGGCGGATTATAACGCCGCCTGCGCCCAGGGCCACGACGGACTTTTTGCCAAGGACAGGCGGTATTTGAAGCCCATAGACCAGGCCCCCTATTACGCCGTGCGGGCAGGCATGGATATGATAACCACCCACGGGGGCATCGCTGTGAATGAGCATATGCAGGTCATCCAGCCGTCCGGCCAGCCCATCCCCGGTCTTTATGCCGCAGGGATTGACATTTCCGGCGTGGACTCCGGGGACTACAGCGTCACCCTTTCCGGCCATGCCTTTGGCTTCTCTCTTGCCGGAGGCCGTCTGGCGGCAGCGGAAATGATGTTAAATTAATAATTTTGAAAATATTCATCATTTCCATGAATAAAACTATTGATATTCATCGTCTTTAGGCGTACCATACGTTCGTTGATGAAAATATTCTATTGAATTTTATTGTATATGGAGGAAACAAACCAATGTCTGACATCAAAAAAGTAGTTCTTGCCTATTCCGGCGGCCTGGATACATCCATCATCATCCCCTGGCTGAAGGAGCATTATAATAACTGCGAGGTCATTGCCGTGGCCGCGAACGTGGGCCAGGGCGACGAACTGGAGGGCCTGGAGGAAAAGGCCATCAAGACTGGCGCTTCCAAGCTGTATGTGCTGGATCTGACGGACGATTATGTGGACAACTACATCATCCCCACCATGAAGGCCGGGGCCATTTATGAAGAATACCTCCTTGGCACCAGCCACGCCCGCCCCTGCATCGGCAAGGCCCTGGTGGAGGTGGCCCTCAAGGAGGGCGCGGACGCCATCGCCCACGGCTGCACCGGCAAGGGCAACGACCAGGTACGTTTCGAGCTAGCCATCAAGCACTTCGCACCCAATATGAAGATCATCGCCCCCTGGCGGGAGTGGGACATCAAGAGCCGGGACGAGGAGATCGATTACGCCGAGGCCCATCATATTCCCCTGCGTATCAATCGGGAGACCAACTACTCCAAGGACAAGAACCTCTGGCACCTGTCCCACGAGGGCCTTGACCTGGAGGATCCCGCCAACGAACCACAGTACGAGAAGGAGGGCTTTTTGGAAATGGGCGTCTCCCCCATCCAGGCCCCGGACAAGCCCACCTATGTTACCATCGACTTTGAAAAGGGCGTTCCCGTGGCGCTGGACGGCGTGAAGATGAGCGCCAAGAACATCATCTATCAGCTCAACTCCATCGGCGGCGCCAACGGCATCGGCCTGCTGGACATTGTGGAGAACCGGCTGGTCGGCATGAAGTGCCGGGGCGTTTACGAGACGCCGGGCGGCGCGATTTTGTACAAGGCCCACAGCGTTCTGGAGAGCATCTGCCTGGACAAAATGACCGCCCACGAGAAGCAGAAGCTGTCCATCACCTTCGCGGAGCTTGTGTATAACGGCCAGTGGTTCACCCCCCTGCGGGAGGCTCTCTCCGCCTTTGTGGATAAGACCCAGGAAAAGGTCACCGGCACTGTGCGGCTAAAGCTTTACAAGGGCAACATGATAAACGCCGGCGTCACCAGCCCCTACAGCCTGTATTCCGAGAAGATCGCCACCTTCGGCGAGTCCGATTACAACCAGGCCGACGCCCAGGGCTTCATTAACCTCTATGGTCTTCCCATCCAGGTGCAGGCCATTGTGGATGCCCAGAACCATGAATAACCTCTGGGGCGGCGCAGTAGCCGAGGCCGCCAAGACACTAAACTCCTCCATCGCCGTGGACAGCCGTATGTGGCGGGAGGACATCCAGGGTTCCCTGGCCCACAGCGCCATACTGACAGCCCAGGGCATTCTCTCCCCGGAGGACGGTCAGTCCATCCAGGCGGGGCTGACCGGCATATTGAAGGATATTGAAAGCGGCGCGCTGCAAATCGACATGGGCGCGGAGGACATTCACACCTTTGTAGAAATGGAGCTGACCGCCCGCATTGGGGACGCGGGCAAGCGCCTGCACACCGCCCGCAGCCGGAACGACCAGGTGGCCACAGACCTGCGTCTCTACCTCCGCAATCAGGAGGACGAGCTGGTCTCCCTGATCCATGACGTGATAAAGGCCCTGCGGGACAAGGCAGCGGAGTACGCGGACGCGGTAATGCCGGGGTACACCCACCTCCAGCGGGCGCAGCCCGTCACCCTGGGTCATTACCTGTGCGCCTACGCCATGATGCTGACCCGGGACGCCGGGCGGGTGAAGGACGCAAGAGTCCGCCTGAATCAATGCCCCCTGGGGGCCTGTGCGCTGGCGGGTACCACCTTCCCCACGGACAGGGCTATGACCGCCGCCGCTCTTGGCTTTGACAGCCCGTGTCTGAACAGCATGGACGCGGTTTCCGACCGGGACTTCTGCGTGGAGCTTATGAGCGCGTGCAGCCTTATTATGACCCACCTGAGCCGTCTTTCCGAGGAGCTGGTACTGTGGTCCAGCCTGGAATTTGGCTTTGTCACCCTGCCGGAGGGCTTTGTCACCGGCTCCTCCATCATGCCACAGAAGAAAAACCCGGACATGGCGGAGCTGATTCGGGGCAAGACGGGCCGGGTCTATGGCGATCTGACCGCCCTGCTGACCGTTTTAAAGGGTCTGCCCCTTGCCTATAACAAGGATATGCAGGAGGACAAGCAAGCCGTCTTTGACGCGGTGGACACGGTGAAGCTGTGCCTGTCCGTTATGGCTCCCATGGTGGCCGGTATGACCCCCCACCCGGAGGCCATGCGCCGCGCCGCCGGAACCGGCTTTATAAACGCCACGGACTGCGCCGACTGGCTGGTGGCCCACGGCGTCCCCTTCCGGGAGGCGTATGGCATCGCCGCCAGGCTTGTCCATGCGGGAACACCCTTGGAGGACGTTCCCCTGGAAACCTATCAGGCCGCCTGCCCCGTCTTCGACGAGACCATCTACGACGCCGTAGATCTGGACAACTGCGTCCGCCGCCGCAATCTGCCCGTAGCGGAGGAAATCGCGTTTTTGGATGAGTTCCTGGGGAACGTTTGACCAGGCGTCCCCCGGAAATACAAAAGCGGCTTCGCCTGAATATATATGAAAAGAGGAAGCCATGGCAACTGCTTATACAGCGGCCATGGCTTCCCGATTTCCAAAGCGCCGGAAAATTCAGCAGGTAGGTGTAAACTTCTGTCTGACCTGCTGAATGTCCTGCTGCGGGGCGTTATTGGTTTGATACCAGCCCTTTGCGGTCATCTGCTTATAAATATTGTCCTGGATGGAAAGGGCGTCGTCAAAGGCGCTGGAAAACGTCTGGTGAACGTTATTGGTGCTGGACTCGATGGCGCCGTGCATATACAGATCTATAACGCCCTTCGTTGTCAGTAGCAGGTTTTCCATGATACATTTGTCGTCCATTGCTTGTCTCCTTTACACGAGCTTGTAGAAGTTTTGATAGGTCTGGCGGTGGCGGTCGGCCATCTGCTGCACCTGAAGCTTCAGAGATGCATCCTGAAGACTGCTAGCCGCGTTCTGGCACTGTGTCACAAGAAATTGCGCGTGGGACAGCGCGTCGTCCACATAAAGAAGTTCCTTGGTCGTCATGTTTTAATCACCTCACAGTAAGTATTTCCCAAAAGGGGAAAAAGTATGCTGCAGGTTTGCACAATCTGTTTAAATTCCCAGCGGCATGACGCTTCCAGTCCGCACCGACGCTCGGCGCCTCGGTATTTCGGATATTTGCGGTGAATTTAATAAAATTTAATAAGAAAGGACTTGTTGAATCGATTCGGAAAGTATATAATAGCACAGGAAACTCTTTAGCTTTTGTTGACGGAAAAATCAGAATACCTTATGAGGTGCTATACAGTGAAGACGTCCCGTTATGAAATATTTTTGAAAATCGTGGAAACCCAAAGCCTGACCCGGACGGCGGCTTACTTTGGCTGCACCCAGTCGGCAGTCAGCCAGCTTGTCCGCGCCATGGAGACAGATCTGGGCGTTGCATTGCTGGTTCGCAGCAAGGGCGGCGTTCGTCTAACAGCCGAGGGAGAGTATCTGCTGCCCAGTATGCGTCAAATCGTCAACGGCGAACGAAGCGTGTTTGAAAAATCCCTGGAGCTGCAAAACATGAATGCCGGCCTGATTCGCATTGGTATCTTCACCAGCCTTTCCTGCCAGTGGCTTCCCCCCCACCTGAAGCGCTTTCGCGCCACCTATCCGAATATAGACTTTGAGCTTCTCCAGGGGGATACATTGCAAATCTGCGACTGGCTGCGGAACGGCATGGTTGACATCGGCTTTATGACCAAGCCTGAGTCGGAGGAGTTCGTCTTTCAGGAATTGATGGAGGACAGAATGAACATCGTCCTGCCGGTGGAGCATCCCCTGGCCGGAGAAAAGGTTCATCTGGCAGATTTGAAGGACGAAACCTTTGTTCTTCTGGAGTCTGGCTACAGCCAAATTACGGATAAAATGCTCCAGGATGCCGGTGTTCGTCCCAAGCGGCAATACACCGTGAAGGATGATTATACGGTTATGTCCATGGTGGAAAGCGGCCTTGGCGTCAGTCTGTTGCCAGAGCTAATGCTCCAGCGCACACCCTATAAGCTTTACATTCAGCCATCGGATCCGCCTTATTACCGGCGGCTGGGCGTTTCCTGGCTGCGGAAGGAGCAAAATTCCGTTGCGGTGAACAAATTCGTCCAGCGTCTGCTGGAGGATATGGGGCTGGAATCAGGCAAGGCATAAACATCAAAACGATTCCCAAAAGCCGCACACAGCCCGGAGATTCTTTAAAATACCTTGATAAAAAAACGGATAATTTTAGACAGAATCTCTTGACAGGAATCACGATTTATGGTATTATACCCCTTGCTGTGGCGGCGTAGCTCAGTTGGCTAGAGCACGCGGTTCATACCCGCGGTGTCACCGGTTCGAATCCAGTCGCCGCTACCAGGTTTCGGGGGCGTTGCCCCCGATGTGGAGGCTTAGCTCAGCAGGTTAGAGCGCATGCTTCACACGCATGAGGTCGCGCGTTCGAGTCGCGCAGTCTCCACCATATTTCGGCCCGTTGGTCAAGTGGTTAAGACACCGCCCTTTCACGGCGGTAACATGGGTTCGAGTCCCGTACGGGTCACCAATTTTTCTTAAGCGAACCCTGCGCCGTCCGTATTTCGGGTCGAGCAGCGTTCGTTTTGAGATGTAGTGTTTAAAAAAGAGGAATTTCTGTGGAAAACACCACAGAAATTCCTCTTTTTATTGGGTAAATAGCCTTTCAACAAGACTTGTTGGTTCGCATTACTTTGGTTCTATAATAAAAGGGTTCTATAATAAAAGTTGGGGTCAGGCAAAGAGCTAAACCCGAATAAAAAAAG
>JAJQCH010000144.1 GCA_021202795.1 Oscillospiraceae bacterium | reverse complement strand
AAGGTTCATAAATTCATTCTACCGAGTGTCCAACTTGCACTTGCAATTTGCGTTTTTGTTTTTA
Organism: Oscillospiraceae bacterium; assembly: GCA_021202795.1. Taxonomy (GTDB): domain Bacteria; phylum Bacillota; class Clostridia; order Oscillospirales; family Oscillospiraceae; genus CAJOIG01. Next base: position 8,524 of record JAJQCH010000144.1, on the reverse strand, counting down.
TACTTTATTTTGAGCTTCTGAAATACGCTGTGTGAAGGGCAGGCACTTCGTACAGCAGCCGGGATGCACTGGGTCTACAGCGTGTCCCGGTTTTTATTTGCATGAAGCACTTTGCACTGGGGCTATATATCCTGTTAATCTGTTTTTTCTCAAGTTCATGCTTGAAATTCAACGCAAATTGCGTTACAATTACAAGCAAGGAGATGATACCATGGAAAAAACAGCGACCCTGAATCTTCGGGTGAATCCCACAGTCAAGCAGCAGGCCGAGGATGTCCTCAAGCAGTTGGGTATCCCCATGGCAACTGCGGTGGATATGTTTCTCCGTCAGGTGTCCTTGACCGGCGGCATTCCCTTTTCGGTATCGCTGCCCAAAGCGCCTGCATCCGTCAACGCCGATCAGATGTCTGTAGCAGAGATTCGCAGCGCACTGCAGGCTGGTATTGATGATATGGAAAACGGCAATACCCAGGACGCTTCCGCCGCCTTTGCGCACTTCCGGGAATCTCACGCATGAAGCATTATCAGGTAGAGATCACCAATCAAGCACTAAGTGATATAGAAGCGATTTATGATCATATTGCTACCGTATTCCATGCGCCAGATACCGCCATAAAGCAGTATAACCGTATTGCTGAGGGAATCGAATCCCTGGAGATTTTGCCGGAGCGCTGTCGTCTGCTGGAGTCTCAGCCCGAACGGGAGCAGGGCATCCACCAGCTGCCATACCGTCGAGCTGTCTGGCTACCTCCACCTGCTTATTGGGGTACAGTAGTTCGCCCTCATGGATGGTACTGTCATAAAACATATTGATAATTGACTGGATGCGCTGTATACTGATGGATGAGATGATAAGTTCAAACGTTGGAATACTTGGCAGGGTTGTTTCATATGCGCTGATTCTGGCTTCTTGTCGTGTGCTTTTGTAAAGAGATAATTGGAGAATTGCAGGCCTATGTGTGATGAAAATAAGTTGATAAAATTTCCAGAATATGATGCGCTGAAAACAGAGGTTCAAAAGCTGCGAGAGGAAATATCCGCTGCAATTCTGGAACAAGATGATTTACTGCTGCAACAGTGTAAAAATATAGAAGCTGCCTATCTTCTGCGCTTCGGAGGCCTGGAATATGCAGCCTATGAAGCGGAATGTCGCTGCCTGAGATATAAGCGCAAGCTGGAACTTGTGATCAGGAAGCGGAATCGGCAAGAGCCAATCAACGATAAGGCTTTGGAGAAAACTTTGGATCAGGAGTTCCGGGAATATCAGGATAAGCTGGACGAAATGATCCAGAACATGAATGAAGCGCTGGACCGCAGCAGTGCAAAAAAACTATCGGCAGCAGATGCAACGTCGTTGAAATCCATGTACAGGACGATCGTCAAAGCCCTGCATCCGGATCTGCATTCAGACCTCTCCGAAGCGAAGGCAGAGCTGTTTTTCAGGGCTGTTGCAGCCTACCAGGTTGGAAATCTGAAGGTAATGCGGGCTATTTATGACATGATAAAAAGCGACGATCTGTCCGAGGAAGACAAGCCATTACTTTATTACATGAAGGAAAAGGAACAGCTCACCAAAAGGCTCGCAAAAATCCGGGAAAAGACAGAAGAAATTCAAATGACCTATCCTTATACCCTTAAGGAATTTCTGGAAGACGAGGAAAAAGTCACTCAGAGATTGGACGAACTGAAGGCACTGTGTGAGCTATATCAGGCTCAAACAGAGGAATATCAAGCACAGATAAAAGAGTATCTTTCATAGGAGAGCCGCATGACACTTGGAAAATTGGACGATCTGATGCACAGGAACTATCTGCACTGGGATAATGACGTATATACAAACAGTGACCAACTTTTACCTGTTCTGAGATTTTACTTTCTGGAGCCTCACGATGAAAAGCGGCAAATCAAGCTTGAATATTACAAAAACCTCAGTGTCAGCAGAACATCATTTCTTTCATCCGAATATTTGGATGCTGGATTAAGCGATGAGGAATTACTTTCCATCATCGACACGCGCATGAGGTCGGACAAATGGTTTGAGATGCCGGAATGCTTCACCGGAGAACAGCTTTATTCCCTTCCTCTTATAATGGGTTGTCTTCATATAACAAACTGGATGGGCAGAGAGGGAAAGCACTTTAACATCGAATCCGCAGGATATGGCGCAACCTATCGAGGCGCTACGGGGTGCAGCGTTTCCACAGAGACGGTATTTGATGTCTGCACATCGACTGAACAGTTAGAGGTAGGCGCATGGTATGAATTTTTCTTTGAGAACGATTCAGCGAACAAGACTCGCTGGCAGGGATTTACCCATAAATACACAAATAAAATGTCGCTGGTCCTGACCGGCGCGCTGGCAAACTGGTCTTTCGGCATCAGTGCGTATAACAGCAGATCCGACTCACAGCTCCGCGATTCTTATGAGGTGCGGTATGCGCCAGATGGAAACGGCTTTCTGTTCAGGGTCAGGCAGAAAGAAATGGAGAGAGTTTGGTTCAAAGCGGCATGGCTCAAGTCGGAAGGACTGGATGCTAACTTGTGCCAACAGGCCCTCCGGCATTGGCTGGAGTAATTGCATAGGAGGCGCTATATGGATAAATTAACGACAGTATCACGAAATAACCTCATCGCATTGAAATATGGAGAGAAGAAGGAACTTCAGGAGTTCAAGCCCTGGCAAAGAGATATCCTTTTGTTTGATACTTACATTGCAGGCACGTCTTTTATTGAAGATATGGCAGAATTGGAACCGAATATAAAATTGGGGGACAGATTAAATTTTTTCAGGGAACCCGACAACAAACATGACGCAAACGCCATCATCATCAAAACCACAGAAAACAGAAAAATCGGATATGTGCCCCAAGAAGACAATATCGTGTTTTCCAGACTGATGGACGCTGGTAAACTGCTGTTTGGAATAGTAAAGTCAAAGGAATTGAAAGGAAAATGGGTAAAAATCTATATCGATATTTATCTGCATGAGTAGACAAATTCTTTTGCCCAAATGATAGTTTGGCAAATGACGTAAATAGCGTTACAATTACAAGCAAGGAGATGATACCATGGAAAAAACAGCGACCCTGAATCTTCGGGTGAATCCCACAGTCAAGCAGCAGGCCGAGGATGTCCTCAAGCAGTTGGGTATCCCCATGGCAACTGCGGTGGATATGTTTCTCCGTCAGGTGTCCTTGACCGGCGGCATTCCCTTTTCGGTATCGCTGCCCAAAGCGCCTGCATCCGTCAACGCCGATCAGATGTCTGTAGCAGAGATTCGCAGCGCACTGCAGGCTGGTATTGATGATATGGAAAACGGCAATACCCAGGACGCTTCCGCCGCCTTTGCGCACTTCCGGGAATCTCACGCATGAAGCATTATCAGGTAGAGATCACCAATCAAGCACTAAGTGATATAGAAGCGATTTATGATCATATTGCTACCGTATTCCATGCGCCAGATACCGCCATAAAGCAGTATAACCGTATTGCTGAGGGAATCGAATCCCTGGAGATTTTGCCGGAGCGCTGTCGTCTGCTGGAGTCTCAGCCCGAACGGGAGCAGGGCATCCACCAGCTTCTGGTGGATAGCTATTCCGCATTTTATGTAGTCGGCGACAGCAAGGTGACGGTTCTGCGCGTGCTTTACAGCGCTTCTGACATTGCCGCCAGACTGCGGGAGCCGGATTGACCCCGGCAACCCCATGGCAACAAAAAATCAGATAGCACTCTTTTTATTTGTCCTGTTCTTCCTTGATCCCGGCCAGCAGCATATCGCTCAGCTCCTGCGAGGGTACCTTCGTCCAAATCTGCGTGGTGTTAAATTCAATACGACCAGGCGGAGGTGGTGGTTCTGTCTGTGGGAGAGTGAAACCGCGAATGGAAAAATGGACTCAATCCATTGGGACGCAATGGCTTGCGGTTCACTCGCGGTTTTTATGGAGTTAAGGGCATCATCCAATGAGGGGGTCCCACCGTCATCCATAGATAGCTAACTACAAACTGGTTACATTTGAAGCCTTTGTTGTTTCATACATATTGGAGCGCCAGATCACGTCCACCAAATGACAGGCAGCCAGCTTCAGTTCCTCCAGAGACAGCATTCCCGCTGCCAGCTCCCGGCGCAGGTTCTCATGGTCGGCGAGGACGCCAGGCATGACGATGTCGTTTCCGGCCCGCATACAGCCGGATGCCGTGCAGTCCGGCCCCTGCTCCGTGGTAGTCCAGTCCGTCATGATTGCGCCCCGGAAGCCCCATTCGTCCCGCGCGACAGCGGTACACAGGTCGTAGTTATTGGCGGCGTGGACGCCGTTGACCAGATTATAGCTGGTCATGATGAACATGGGCTGAGCCGTTTTGACAGCAATTTCAAAGCCTTTCAGATAGATTTCCCGTAGCGCCCGCTCTGATAGAATGGAGTTAGACCCCATCCGATTGTCCTCCTGATTGTTGCAGGCAAAGTGCTTGACGGTAGTGCCACAGCCCGGTTCGGACTGCACTCCGTTTGTGATGGCCGCCGCCGCGGTTCCTGCCAGCAGCGGATCCTCGGAAAAGTATTCAAAGTTACGTCCACACAGCGGGTTACGCTGGATGTTCATGCCGGGAGCCAGCCAGGAGGTGATAAGATAGCGCTGCATTTCTTCCGCCACGGCCCTGCCGACCTCGGCCAACAGATTCGGATTCCAGCTCTGGGCCAGGGCCGTCCCCACAGGGAAGGCAGTGCAATACTGATAATAGGTCTCTTCACCCTGAGGGGTTGCGGCACGGCTCAGGAAGCCACCCTCAATGCTCTGCTCAAAGGGCGCGGGGACGATTTTTCCATCCTTTACCGCATAGTTTTTTTGCAGCCGCAACCCAGCGGGGCCATCGGCCATGACAATGTCTGCCAGCCCTTGCTTCCGAGCGCAGGAGGTGGTCTGGGCGGCGGATCCTGGGACGGAGATGCCGGAGGAACCCAGGTTGCTGCCCTGCCCCTGTGCGGACAGGGACGCGCTTTGCTCCGAAAGTGCCGCATTACAGCAGTCGCCTGTGACTAGCTGAATTAGCTGCTCTACCGAGAGTGTATCCACAAAAGCCTGAACCTTTTCCGAAACTTGCCGGTACTCGTCCTCATAGCTCACTGTCTCTGTGGTAAAATCAGAGCCGCTCAGCCGCACCTGGGGCAGTTGGTCAGCTTGGGAGAGACTGGCGGCCCGGAGGGCCTTCATCTGCCTGTTCGGCGCTTTCAGCTCGTCCAGTTCCTCTTGAATGGGACAGATGTTTTTGGTTTTCACCAAAAGCTTGTCTTCCTCCAGCATCAGAGAACCGGCCAGCGTGGCGTTTTCCAGGCTGTTGCCCACAAAAATCCCATAGAGTCCTCGCTCCAGCAACCAGCCTGGGGTCTGCTCGTCGTAGGATGCCAGCGCATAAACCGGGAAATCCAGCTCCAGCCGCTGGCTCTCGCCGGGGGCCAGCGATTTTGTCTTTCCGAAGGAAACCAGACGACGGTACTCCTTCTCCAGCTTACCCTGAGGGCAGGAGACATAGACCTGAACAGTCTCTCTACCAACATATATCCTGCCGATGTTCTGCACCATTACCGACAAACACAGCTCCGGCTTGCCAGGTTTGCAAGCCTGCACGGTCAGAGAAACGGGGGTGATGGAGAAATCCGTATAACTTAGGCCAAAGCCGAAGCCATAGCGCACCGGCACCTGGAATGTATCGAAATAGCGGTAGCCCACATAGATGCCCTCGTGGTATCGCTCCTGCTCTACATTGCCGTTGTTATGAGAAAAGGCTTCAGAGTTGGGATAGTCCTCGTATCGCATGGCCCAGGTAGCGGTAAGCTTGCCGCTGGGCGTGACTTTGCCGGAAAGCACATCGGCAAAGGCGTTGCCGCCCTCGCACCCCAACTGGGAGATTTGGAGAACAGCGGATATGTTGGGGTACTTATCCAGCACAGACAGGTCTACCTGCCCGCCGGTATTCAGCACCAGCACAACCTCTGTGTAGAGGGTACAAATTTGGGAGATTTGCTGTTCCTCCGCCGCCGACAGGTAATAATCCCCTTGCGCAGCGAAGCGATCTGCGCCCTCTCCGGCCACCCGGCTGAGGACGTAAAGGGCCACCTCTGCCTGTGTTTTGACGATGCTGCCTCCGCCGAGAGGCATCCTAAAGGGCCGCTCGGAGTAGAGGACAAATCGGTTAACCAGGTCGTCAGCCGCAGCGTCCCAGGCAGCCCATATCTCATCCCGCCAGATATCCCGCGCCTTCCTGTACTGCCCGGCGTAGGCGGTAATCCAGTCCTCTGTGGTGATGGGATACCCGGCGTTTTTCAGTCCCTCCACAATGGAGACACTGTAGCGTTCGTTGACATCGCCGGAGCCGGTGCCGCCCTTGATGGTACACCCGGCCCCCGCGCCATACAGAGCCAGAGGGGTCATGACCGGGAGAGGCAGCAGCCCATCCTCATTTTTCAGCAGGACAATACTCTCCGCCGCTGCACGGCGGGCGACAGCCCGGTGGCGCAGCTCATAGGGCTGCTCTGCCGGACTGGTGGTGCCTGTATGGGTTCTGGTTTTCATAATCATATTGTTCACCTGTCTCGCTTATAGAAATTGCCGGAAGAAGGCACATTCCTCGTCGTTGCAGAGTTTTGCATCCGCAGTTCGGATATTGCAGTGGAACACATGACCCAAAGGCTCCCGCGCCGCGTCCCCATAGAAGCGGAACACAAACGGCACGTTGTTAGCCAGCAGCTTTTCCTGCAGCAGGGGAGCCTGACTGGTCAGGGAATCCCCGGTACAGGTCATAAAGAAGGTAGGCGGGAAACGGGGCGTAATCCGATTCAGGACGGAAATCATCTCTATTTCCTCCGGCGCTCCCTTTTGGGGGAGGAAGTCAGCCATCAGCGCCTGAGTCAGTTCGTCGCTCTCGCCCGGAGCCATGGAGATGCGGTAGACCCCGCAGTTCAGTGCAATGGCAGTCGGGACAAATCCCACAGGGGGCTGGAAAGCGAACCGAACCGCATAAGCGGGGTCGGTGCAAAGTCCGGCATACAGACCCAGACAGTGGCCGCCGGCGGAGTCCCCCACAGCGAAAATGTGCGCTGAGTCAAAGCCATATTCCGCCCCATGAGAGAGTACCCAGGCGAACACCAGGTTGGTGTCCTCCAGGGAGCTGGGAAATTGAAACTCAGGAGCCAGGCGGTAGGTGAAGTTGACCACGGCGAAGCCCCGCAGTGCCAAATCCATGCAATAATACTGGTAGCGTTCCTTGTCGCCGTAGACCCATCCGCCGCCGTGAACGCTGACAATCACGGGAAGCGTGCGTCCTTCTGCTTCCTTGGGGCGGTAGACATCCAGCACCTGCCAATGCGTGTCTGGCCCATAGGGGATGGAATCAAACCGCTGGATGCCCGCTGGGGTGGTCAGTCCTGCGTCGCGGAGGTCGTCTCCGGCGGTAAAGCTGGTGCGGAGGAGATCGCTTGTCTGTGACATAGTTATACCTCCTCTCAGCAAAGACTGCCGTCCCGCCAGATCTGCTCTCTGGAATAGACGATGTTGCCAGATCCGCCGTCCTGTCGCCCGTTCGGCCCCGACGCCTTGGCAATCAGCCCTTGGTCGCCCCGGAATTCCATGGGAAGGTCGTCTGTCCGACCGGCCTTGATGTCCTCGCAGAGTTGAATACAGCTTTCTAAAATATCCAGAGGCAGCTCACCATCGCCATGGGAAGCGAGGATACGGTCATATTTCCCGTCCAGCTCCTTCTTGACCCGCTTCAGGTTTTCCTCATAGTGAGCAACGGAGAGAGAATAGGCGTCATACAGGAAGGTAAAACCGTTGCAGGCGTCTCCCAGCAGCAGAATACGGGCGTTTTTCATTAGTATGACGATGGAACCCTTTGTATGACCGGGCAGGGAGTAAATCTCAACAGTTTCCCCGCCCAGGTCGAAGTGTTCACCGCCCTTCATATCTCTGTACAGAGAGAAAGGCGCGGTTGGAATATAATCCTCCTCTGTGATAGTAACACCCTTCCCTGCCAGCTTCATACCGTCGTAGCGGAAGGCAGCATCTCCGTGGGGGCCGTAAACGTACTCGTCATCATGATTCAAATATACTTCACAATCGGTAAACTCTCCGCTGCCCATGGCGTGATCTGTGTGGCCGTGGGTCAGCAGTATGATAAGAGGCTTATCGGTCAGTTGATTCACCACTGTTCGGAGGCTTCCAAAGCCGCTGCCGGTATCAATCAGCGCAGCCCGTTCGTCGCCCTCCACCAGATAGCAAAGCTCTGTACAGACAGCATAGATCCGGGTAATGCGATCGGTTACTTTTTCAGTACGAAATTGAATCATGGAAATCCTCCTGTTAGACAATATCAAGTGAAAGTGTATTGAATTGGCCTCGTTAAAAGTCTTTTGCGGGAAGGCTCTCACCTTGCGGAAGTGAGTCATCGATGGTATACTGGTTTCAGAGCTATATCTGCATGGCGCATTGTAAAATGAAACTGCAATAGTAAAAAGAATATCCATAGTGATGAA
>JAJQCH010000019.1 GCA_021202795.1 Oscillospiraceae bacterium | reverse complement strand
GACTCTATTGAAGCTTTTCGCGGATGTGTTCAACTTGCACTTGCAATTTTCGTCCGTTTTATAACTCATTTTCAAGGTATATGCCACTGCGTACAACACACTGATGGCTTTCTGGTATGCTCCGCCGTCTTCGTTTGGATTTCCCTTGCCTCGTACCGCGATATAGTTAGCCCTTGGCACCGTTACAATTTCCGGCTTGTTCTTGGGCATATAAAATTCTTTATATTCCTTCTTGAAATCAAAAGCCATGGTGTCTTCTCCTTACATTCCAATCTGTCAGCCCATTATAAGCCACTCCCAGCCACAAAGCAACTCCCCTGCTCTTTAACACCAATAAAAAACAGCCATCTTGGATGGCTGTTTTTATATATTTTCCTGTATTACAGCAGTCTGATGCCTGCGGCGCGGCAAGCAGCTCTGGTGACATCGTCCCATACGCCGGACTGCACTTCGCCGATATGGGCGCAACCCATCAGGAGCATACACAGCCGGGACTGGCCGATGCCGCCGCCGATGGTCTGGGGCAGTTCTCCAGCCAGCAGCGCCTTGTGAAAGGGCAGCTCCCGCCGGTCATCACACCCGGCAATGGTTAGCTGACGATCCAGAGTCTCCGGGTCAACCCGGATACCCATGGAGGAAATCTCAAAGGCCCGGTCAAGCACATGGTTCCGAATCAAAATATCTCCGTTCAGCTCCCAGTCGTCATAGTCAGGGGCGCGGCCATCGTGAACCGTCCCGGAGTGAAGCTTTTTGCCGATCTTCATCAGGAACACTGTCTCATGATTCCGGGTGTATTCGTTCTCCCGCTCCGCCGGGGTCAGATCGGGATACATATCCTCCAGCGCCTGGGTGGTGATGAAGGCCACCTTCTTGGTCAGAACGGTTTTGATCTGCGGAAATTCCCAGTGAACCTCCTCACTGGTCATAACAATGGCGCTGACAATGCGCTCAACCGTGTCCTGGAGATAATCCATATTCCGATCTGCCGGGGATATGACCTTTTCCCAGTCCCACTGGTCAACATAGACAGAGTGAAGATTATCCAGCACCGGCTCGTCCCGGCGAATGGCATTCATGTCCATATAGAGTCCGTTGCCCTCACGGAAATCATACTCCCGCAAGGCCCAGCGCTTCCACTTGGCCAGGGACTGTACGATCTGGTACTCCCCCGTCCCTGTGGCGGGAACCTCAAAGGAAACCGGGCGCTCTACGCCGTTCAGGTTGTCGTTCAGGCCGGTGTCAGCCCGGACAAACAGCGGTGCGGATACCCGTTTCAGATTAAGCGCCGCTCCCAAATTCTTCTGGAAGCGGGATTTGATAAACTCAATACAACGCTGTGTATCATATACGTCGAGAGCAGTCTTGTAGCCCTCAGGGATGGTTAGCATGGGGTTTACCTCCAGTTCCATCGTAAATTATTGTGTATTTAGGATAACCCTAATTTCGAGCGGTGTCAATCAAAAAAGCGCCCGAAAATCATATAGCAAAAATTACACAGAACAAGGTCTTTTGCCCCGGTATCACAGGACAAAAGACCCGCTCGGTACAGTTTTTCTTATCTCACGCTAAACAGCATTTCGCCGTAGGAAGGATAGGGCCAATACTCCGCGCTGGTGATGGTTTCCATCTCGTCAACATAGATGCGAAGCTCATTCATGGTGGCGAACAGCTTGTCGCGGCAGTAGTTGCTAAGCTCCTCTACCCCGGCAACCGTGCCAGACTCCACGATAGCGGCATCCAGAACGCCCACAGTCTTAGTGGCAAGGGCCAGCAGCTCGGACAGGCGGGAGATGGTCATGGTCTCATAGGAGATGTCCACCGCATCGGAAACAGCCTTCTTGGCGGCGGCGTCTCCGGCCAGGTCGCCGGTATAGGCGCTGACGGCGGGCAAAATGTCCTTGCGAACCATATCCGCCATGGTCATTGCCTCGATCTTAATGGTCTTGGCGTAGTTCTCCTGCATGATCTCATAGCGGGAGTGTACCTCTGTGCCAGTCAGAACCTTGTGGGTCTCGAACAGCTTAATGTTCTTATCCTTGATGTAGTAGGGCAGCGCCTCCGGGGTGGTACGCAAATTCAGCAGACCCCGCTTCTCGGCCTCCGCCACCCATGCGTCGTCATAGCCGTTGCCGTTAAAGACAATGCGGCTGTTCTCGCACACGACGTCGTGGATGAGCTGACGAAGCTCGGCATCCATATCCTCCGCCGCCTCCAGACGGTCGGCAAATATACGCAGGGACTCGGCCACAGCGGTATTCAGGGTGATGTTGGCCCCGGAAATGGACTGAGAGGAACCGGGCATACGGAACTCGAACTTATTGCCGGTAAAGGCAAAGGAGGATGTACGGTTCCGATCGGTGGAATCCTTGGGGAAGCGCGGCAAAACGCTGACGCCGATTTTAAACGGCTCCTTGCCGCTGCCTGAATATTGCTCCTCATGCTGGATAGCGTCCAGCACGGCGGCCAGTTCATCACCCACATAAACAGAGAGAATAGCGGGAGGCGCCTCGTTGGCACCTAGCCGATGGTCGTTACCGGCAGTGGCAACAGAAATGCGCAGCAGATCCTGATAATCATTGACCGCTTTCAGCACGGCGCACAAAAACAGCAGGAACTGAGCATTCTGGCCCGGCGTGTCGCCCGGCTCCAACAGGTTCTCCCCGGTATCCGTGGACATAGACCAGTTGTTGTGCTTGCCGCTGCCATTCACACCGGCAAAGGGCTTTTCATGAAGCAGGCACTCCATGCCGTGGCGCTTGGCCACTGTACGCATCAGCTCCATAGTAAGCTGGTTGTGGTCAGCGGCAATATTCACCGTGCTGAACACAGGCGCCAGCTCATGCTGCGCGGGAGCCACCTCGTTATGCTCGGTTTTAGCCACAACGCCCAGCTTCCACAGCTCCTCGTTCAGATCCTTCATAAACTCGGACACGCGGGGCTTGATGGCGCCAAAATAATGGTCGTCCAGCTCCTGTCCCTTGGGAGGCCGAGCGCCAAACAGAGTGCGGCCTGTATAGATAAGATCCTCCCGCTTGTCGTAGACGGATTTATCCACCAGAAAATATTCCTGCTCCGCACCGGCGGTAGCTCTTACATTTTCAACCTCCGTGTTGCCGAACAGCCGCAGGATTCGGACTGCCTGCTTGCTCAGTGCCTGCATAGAACGCAGCAGCGGAGTCTTTTTATCCAGTGCCTCGCCGGCATAAGAGGCAAAGGCGGTGGGAATGCACAGCACGCCATCCTTCACGAAAGCATAGCTGGTGGGATCCCAAGCAGTATAGCCGCGAGCCTCAAAGGTAGAACGCAGACCGCCGGAGGGAAAGCTGGAGGCATCCGGCTCGCCCTGTATAAGCTCCTTCCCGGAAAATTCCATAATCGCCCGTCCGTCGTCAGTGGCGTGAATGAAGCCATCGTGCTTCTCCGCCGTAACGCCCGTCATAGGCTGGAACCAGTGTGTAAAATGTGTTGCACCCTTTTCAATGGCCCAATCCTTCATGGCGTTGGCCACAACGCCGGCAATTTCCGGGGTCAGGCGTTCGTCATGCTTAATGGCGTGCATCACCTTTTTATAAACGTCATGGGGCAGACGGGCCTGCATGACCGACGGTGAAAACACCATGGAACCAAATGTTTCGCTTACGTTACTCATATTGCCTCTCCTTTACAATATAGTATGAATTATGAATATGTCATTACAGACAAAAAGAAACGGCAGGGTATACGGAAACCGATCCGCGACACCTTTGCCGTTTCATGTTTTGATTTTACACTTTGTTTTTCTCTTTGTCAAGTCCCAGAACATAGGTAAAACTCACAAAATATTACTAACAACATTCTTTAAAATGGACACAAAACATAGCTATGGCCCGGTTGACAAACCGCAAAGGGTAGGTTATACTTTATATGTGTCATCATATATATTTATTATAGGTGAGCAGGGACGTTCGCCGGTTCTGACAGGAGGAGAGCGCCTCCTTGCCGGTTCCGGGGGCGTTTTTGTTTTATCTGCCCGCCGCCTACATATTATGAGAGGAGGGTCAAAATGGTTCAGTCTCATCATTATGCCTCATTACTGCTTATCACAAACTCCAACGAAACGGCTGCCCAGTTTGCAGGGCTTCTTCCGGCTGATCGATTTGCCTCAGAGCTGAGCGTCTGCGCGCCCCGCGAGGCTGCTTATGTTCTGGGCGAAACGTCTTTTGATGTGGTAGTCATAGACGAGTCTGTTCCTTCTTCCGACGGCACAAAGCTGGGAATGGAAGCTGCAAAAGGCGGCGCCGCCGGAGTGCTTTTTCTGGCTGGGCCAGAGCTGTTTGATGCCACCTCCCGCTATGCCGAAGCCCACGGCTTTATGGCCCTGAAAAGTCCGGCTGACCCCGCTCTCCTGCGGCAGAGCCTGAACATGATGGCTGCTGTCTCAGACCGCCTGCACCAGCTTGAATCCAAGGCAGAGAGCCTTGAGGCAAAAATGGAAGAAATGCGCCTGGTGAACCGGGCCAAGCTCATCCTGATTCAGCAGTTCAAGATGACGGAGAAGGATGCCCATCGGTTCATCGAGAAGAACGCCATGGATCGCTGCGTCAAACGCCGGGTCATCGCGGAAAACATTATTCGTACCTATCAGATATAATCACAACGCCCCTCTCCCCTGCCGGCGTTTATGATAAACAAAAGAAGAGAAAGGATAACCTCCATGATTCACCAATCTATCCTTATTATCGACTTCGGCGGCCAGTATAACCAACTCATCGCCCGCAGAGTGCGGGAATGTAATGTGTACTGCGAGCTGAAGCCCTATACCATCACGCTGGAGGAAATAAAAGCCTTCGACCCCATCGGTATTATCTTCACCGGCGGCCCCCGAAGCGTATACGACCCCTCCGCTCCCCACATCGACCCTGCAATTTTTGACCTGGGTATCCCCATTCTGGGCATATGCTATGGCTGTCAGCTCATGGCTCACACCCTGGGCGGTGTGGTCACAGCCGCTCAGGCAGACACAGCGCGGGAATACGGCAAGACCCACACATACTTTGAAACCGACTGCAAGCTATTCAAGGGTCTTCCCACTGAGAGCATCACCTGGATGAGCCACGGGGATTATATGGCAAAAATTCCCGACAGCTTCCGTCTGGCCGCTCACAGCGAGGGATGCCCCACCGCCGCCATATGTGACGAGAAAAAGGGCTTTTATGGCGTTCAGTTCCACCCGGAGGTAAATCACACCAAATACGGTCAGCAGATGCTCCGCAACTTCCTGTATGAAATTTGCCACGCCAGCGGAGACTGGACGATGGGCGATTATATGCGCTCGTCCATCACTGCTATTCGGGAAAAGGTAGGCGACGGCAAGGTGCTGCTGGCCCTTTCCGGCGGCGTGGATTCATCTGTGGCTGTAGCCCTTTTGGCAGAGGCCGTTGGCAGTCAGCTTACCTGCGTGTTTGTTGACCACGGTCTGATGCGCCTACATGAAGGGGACGAGATCGAGGCCGCCTTCGCCAAGTGGCCTATCCGTTTCGTACGGGTAGACGCGGAACAGCGCTTTCTGTCGAAGCTTGCCGGCGTTTCAGAGCCGGAAAAAAAGCGCAAAATAATCGGCGAGGAGTTCATTCGCGTATTTGAAGAAGAGGCCAAAAAAATCGGTCAGGTGGACTATCTGGTGCAAGGCACCATTTATCCTGACGTGGTGGAATCCGGCACCGGCGACGCCGCTGTTATTAAAAGCCATCACAACGTAGGCGGTCTGCCGGATTATGTGGATTTTAAAGAGATTCTGGAGCCGCTTCGTCTGCTGTTCAAGGACGAGGTGCGGCAGCTTGGCCGGGAGCTGAAACTGCCGGAGTACCTGGTCATGCGCCAGCCCTTCCCCGGCCCCGGCCTCGCCATCCGCGTTATTGGTGACGTGACAAAAGAAAAGCTGGATACTCTGCGTCAAGCGGATTTCATCTTCCGGGATGAAATCGCCAAGGCCCATTTGGAGGGGACGATGAACCAGTATTTTGCCGTTCTGACCAATATGCGTTCCGTAGGCGTTATGGGCGATGGCCGCACCTATGATTACACTCTGGCCCTCCGCAGCGTAACCACCACCGACTTCATGACCGCCGACTGGACTCGTATCCCCTACGACGTCTTGGACGCCGTCTCCATCCGAATAGTGAACGAAGTGTCGGGAATCAATCGGATCGTATACGATATTACCTCCAAGCCGCCAGCAACGATTGAGTGGGAATAATAAAATCTTAGCTTCACAGTCCCGAAAAACGTTGAAATCCCAAGGTTTAATGGTAGCAAGTAACTATTTTGTCTTGGGACAGGACAGAAGGCGGTGTGACCGTAATGGTCACGCCGTTTTCTGGCTTGCTCCGGACGCTTCTTGTCTGCCCGGATATTTTTCTCCTGAACATCTCTGCATCCATTACAAACTTTTTAGAAATCAGGAAGTAACATCGTTCCGAATCGAGCAAGTAATTTCTTCATTGTCAGGCCTCCTTTACAATAAAATCGCTTACAAATTTTTCGTTATGTGCGTGAAAATAATAATAATCGCAACTGGTTTTGAGGTGAACCAGACGGACAATTTCGTGCGCATTATTGGAGGGAATAATGCCTGTTAGGGCCATAAATTGTTGTCTTGGGCCATTGTGAACGGATAGTTCGCATAAAATCGTTGGCTACAAAACGGCTACAAAATTCGTAAAGACGCTGTAGAAAGCCTGGAATACGTGGATTATTTGGATGAAAAGCGAATTGAAGAAGATATACATTGGCATTAAATGCTGTTAATATACACAATAGCATACGAGCAAGCGCTGCAGAACATCATACTGCAACGCTTGCTTTTGTTTTAGAGATACTAAGGGCACGACACTCCAGGCGCAGGGTGACGCTCATCGGTATGCTCATTGATAACCCGTCTTCCACATATGTTTTTTTGACAGACAAACCAGAGACAGGCACCTTAATGGGTGCCTGTCTCTGGTTTGTCGTTTGTTTAGTCAATCTCCAAACGGACTGCCAAGAAAGATAGGCTTTGCTTTCATAGTAGCTTTCTCATACTCCAGAACCTTGAAGGAAAGCATCAGCTTCAGCGCATTGTCATCGTTGTCCAAATCCAGTCCCGTGATCTCCTCAATTTGGGTGATCCGATACTTTATGGTAGCAACATGTCTATACATCTCACGTGCCGTCTGCGCCTTATTCCGACCGCATTTTAGATACATACGCAAGGTTTCCAAAAGCTCACTGTTATTTTTCTCGCAGTAAACAGCCAGGCGCATAAACTCTGGCATACAGAAACAGCTTGTAGATTCGTTCTTCATACCAATATCCAGTAGATAATAAATATAATAATCGCTAAATAGGAAGATACGCTCATCAGGATGAAGCGCCATACCGATATGGGCTGAGATTTGCGCCTTATACGCAGATGCATAAAGCTGATCCAACGTAAAAAAAAGATTGCTGACCCCCATAACCATATTATTTTCACTCATGATTGGCAACAGAGGTTGTAAATATTCGGTCAGATTTTTTATTTCCTTATCTTCATTGACGAGTATGATGATCGAGTCCTTGAAAACGATCCCATAGGCAGTCGGAAGCGCCGCAGCAAGAATCTGAGCCATTGGATAAAGTGGCTGTTTTATGTCCTTGACATCATATGGCTTTATCACAAGTACATAGAAGATCTTTTTAAAACCGCCGATGATATCTCTTGGCATTTCTGACATATGTTTTATGCCGTCCAACAGGCTACGCAAAAGCTGTTCAATGATCGTATCTCTTTTGGGGATAGACAACAGGTTTCCTTTATGAATATAGACAGCCAGGAGGTTCCCAAGGAGATCCGCAAAATATTCCTCCCTTGCTGTAAAATGCCCGCTAAAAACAGGGATACAAAGTGTTCCCACTTGTTCAGATCCTACCAGCAGCTCTTTGCGGAAGAACGTCAAGGGAAACGTGCCAATCTCTGAAGGAGTGGGTCTCCAGGACATGGACTCCTCTATTATACCGCATTTATTGCCTCTCGGTATATACCCGTCCTGCAGCATAGCACGATACAGAGAAGACGGGAAAGCCTCCACCGGCGTATGCGCAATAATCTTTTGCGTCCAATCACCAAGCATAAGTGGATTGTGAAAATACTCATATCCAGCGGACAACAGCTCGTCAACACTGCTACATTTCAGAAAGGAACGCGTAGCATCGGTAAACTCTGATGACTTGCAACCACATTCATACAATATTTCAGAAACAAAGGAAAACAGTTCTTCAATCGTTGTATCGTAAACGATCGCAAGCGTTCTGTTTTCAAGCAGGACCTGATCTACAACTGTGCTGTCAGCGGCTGAACAGATCAGCGGCGGTAGCTGTATCTGAGGATGCGTTAATATCAACTGGTAGTATTCACAGAGATAAACATACGTTTCCCTATTAGATGGCTCATTTCCAGCACCTCCGGGAAAAATCCTGACACCGTTGATCAGGAGCCGCTTTTCTGCCGGATCGACATTGAAGAGCCTGACACGTTTTTTTCGCTGAAGTTGTTCGATGATCTGTTCATAATAAACTTTGCAAATTGCAAGTGCAAGTTGGACACTCGGTAGAATGAATTTATGAACCTT